>NZ_MVPX01000074.1:0-1289 GCF_002043085.1 Gordonia sp. i37
GGCCTCCCTGCCGTTGCGGCAGGTCGGTGCGCAGTTCCACAACTCGGTCGACGGGGTGACCGCTGCCGGCGAGGTGCTCGATCTCATCGACTCCGGTTCCGCGGGTGCGGGTGTCGGCCGGACGCGCTCGTGCACCGTTGCCGGAGAACCGATCCGGTTGCTCGACGTCGGTGTGCACGGCCGGGACGGCTGGGCGCCCTACGAGCTCACGGCGACCGCGAATCCCGGTGAGCTGACGGTGTTCACCGGACCCAACGGGTCGGGCAAGTCGACGATGTTCGCCGCCATCCTCGGACTGCTCGCCCCCGACGAGGGGTCGGTGCTCGTCGGGTCGATCCCGGTGGCCGAACTCGAACCCGACGCCTATCACGAGCAGGTCGCGTGGCTGCCCCAGCAGCCGGTCGTGGTGCCCGGCACAGTCGCCTACAACCTCGCCCTCTTCGGCGCACTCGATCCGGCGCAGCTCCACCGAGCCTGCGCCGCAACGGGTTTCGACGAGGTTCTGGCCTCGTTGCCGGACGGCGCCGACACCGTGCTCGGTACCGGGGGCGTCGGGCTGTCCGCGGGACAGCGGCAGCGACTCGCGCTGACCCGGGTGCTGGCCTCACCGTCGCCGCTGCTGCTGCTCGACGAGCCCACCGCACACCTCGACGCCGCGAGCGAGGAGTCGGTGCTCGCCGCGCTGGCCGCGCGGGCGCGCGCCGGTGACACCGTGCTCGTCGTCGCGCATCGCGATGTGGCCCGCGCCAACGCCGACCACGTCGTCGAACTCCCGGAGGTGCTCGGTGTCCGCTGATCTCGCTGAGACCTCTGATGTCTCAACAAGCACTGGGCGGCATCGCGATCCGTTGCTCCGCGCGTTGGGATTCCTCGGTCTGCGCACCCGGCCGGTGCTGTGGTCGCTGATGCTCGGCGTGGCCGGTGCCCTCTCGGCGCTGGGGCTCGCTGCGCTCTCGGCGTGGCTGATCACCCGAGCCTGGCAGATGCCGCCGGTGCTGTACCTGTCGGTCGCGATCACCGCCGTTCGCGCGCTGGGCATCTCGCGGGGACTGTTCCGGTACCTGGAGCGGCTGGCCACCCATGACCTCGCACTCGGCGCGATGGCGACCGCACGCGAACGGCTGTACGTGGCGTTGGCGTCGGGATCGCCGGCCTACTCGGTGACCCTGCGCCGCGGAGATCTGTTGACCCGCACCGGAGATGACGTCGACGAGATCGGCAATGCGCTCATCCGGGCGTTCATTCCGATCGGCGTCGGGTTGACGACCTCGGCGGCCGCGGTGGCGATC
>NZ_MVPX01000075.1:0-978 GCF_002043085.1 Gordonia sp. i37
CTTCACCCACCCAGCACGAGGCATACCCTACAAACTACACCCATGTAACCTTAACTGAACGGTATTGGCCCTAACCGGTCCCGCGCACCATCAATTCGACGGGTAGGAGCACCGATTCGACGTCGCGCCCCTCGACGAGATCGAGCAGGCCACGAGCCGCGGTCTCACCGATCCGGCGCGCCGGGGACGCGACGGTCGTCAGTGGCACCGGCAGCTGGGCCGCGATGGGGATGTCGTTGTAGCCGACGAGCGCGAGGTCGGCCGGGATCTGCAGGCCGAGGTCGCGGGCCACGCCGAGCACACCGATGGCGATGATGTCGGAGACGGTGAAGATCGCGCGTGGCCGATCGGGACCGTCGAGCAGTTGACGACCGGCCGCGATACCGCCGTCGACGTCGAAGGCCGACGTCACGATTCTGTTGGGCGGCAACTCGATTCCCACCTCACCGAGACCGTCGAGGAATCCGGCGAGCCGGTCGGTGGCGGTGGTGGCGTGTGCGGGTCCGCCGATGACGGCGAGGTCGGTGTACCCGCGATCGATGAGATGTCGTGCCGCGAGCCGGCCACCGCCCCGGTCGTCCCCGCCGACGAAGGGCAGGCCGGCGTCGGCATGCCGGGTGACCGTCAGCATCGGGACGTTCACCGTCAGTGACTCGATGAATTCGGCTGCCGGAGCGTGTAATCCGCCCAGGAGTAGGCCGTCGACCCGGCGGCCGACGAGCAACTCGATTGCGTCACGTTGGGCGTCGGCGTCATCAGGTGGGCTCGCCAACAGCACCGAATAGCCTGCGCGCGTGGCGGCTTCGTCGATGCCCTGATAGGTGGTGGCGACGACGCCATCGGTCAGGCGGGTCATCACGACCCCGAGAGTCGTCGTCTTGCGGGTTCGCAGGCTGGCCGCCCAGACGTTGCGCCGGTAGCCGAGTTCCTCAGCGGCGCGACGCACCCGCTGGGCCGAGGGCGACCAACCGTCGACCG
>NZ_MVPX01000076.1:0-7622 GCF_002043085.1 Gordonia sp. i37
CCACGCGTCGGCCGGCCGTCTGACGACTGTCCTGGCATCGGCGGTGGTTGTCCTTCCTCGGGTCGGCGCGCGCTTGTTGACGGATGCGGCGATGCGCCATAGCCTACGTGATGCAAACGATCGTGCAAACGTTCTCCCAAACGATTGCACACGGTTCTCGCACCCGCCAGGAGGATGCCCATGCCCGCTCAGGACCTCACACGACTGTTCGCCCTCGACTCGCTGCTCGACGCCGACGAGATCGCCATCCGCGACACCGTCCGCAAGTTCGGTCAGGAGCGGCTGCGGCCGCACATCGGCGACTGGTTCGAGAAGGGGGCGCTACCGGCCCGTGAGCTGGCGAAGGAACTCGGAGCGCTCGGCGCCCTCGGCATGCACCTGGAGGGATACGGCTGCCCGGGGACGAGTGCGACCGCCTACGGCCTGGCCTGCCTCGAACTCGAGGCCGTCGACTCGGGTATCCGCAGTCTGGTGTCGGTTCAGGGATCGCTGGCGATGTTCTCGATCCACCACTGGGGCAGCGAGGAACAGAAGCAGGAGTGGTTGCCGCGCATGGCCGCCGGCGAGGCCATCGGATGCTTCGGGCTGACCGAACCGGATTTCGGGTCGAATCCCGCGGGGATGCGCACCAACGCCAAACGTGACGGCGACGACTGGGTACTGAACGGCACCAAGATGTGGATCACCAACGGGTCGATCGCCGAGGTCGCGGTGGTGTGGGCGCAGACCGATCTCGAGGAATCCCCGCGCGGCATCCGGGGATTCGTCGTCCCGACCGACACCCCGGGGTTCTCGGCACCGGAGATCACGAAGAAGATGTCACTGCGGGCCTCGGTCACCTCCGAGTTGGTGCTCGACGACGTGCGGTTGCCGGCGTCGGCGATGCTGCCGGAGGCCGCCGGACTCCGCGGGCCGCTCACGAGCCTGGGCGAGGCGCGCTTCGGCATCATCTTCGGTGCGATCGGTGCCGCCCGCGACTGCCTGGAAACGGCCGTCGAATACGCGCAGTCACGCGCCGTGTTCGACAAACCGCTTGCGGCATATCAGATCACGCAGACCAAGATCGCCGACATGGCGCTCGAGGTCGGCAAGGGGCATCTGCTCGCCTATCACCTCGGCCGGCTCAAGGACCTTGGCGAACTGCGCCCCGAACAGGTCAGCACCGGCAAGCTCAACAATGTGCGTGAGGCGATCGCGATCGCTCGTGAGTGCCGAACCATTCTGGGCGCCAACGGGATCACCCTGGAGTACCCGGTGATCCGGCACGCCAACAACCTCGAATCGGTACTCACCTACGAGGGCACCTCGGAGGTGCATCAACTGACCATCGGCAAAGCACTGACCGGGGAGGGCGCGTTCCGGTGACGGGCGCCCTGGACGGGCTGGTCATCGCCGACTTCGGTCGGGTCCTGGCCGGTCCGTACGCCACGATGCTGCTCGCCGACCTCGGCGCCGAGGTCATCAAGGTCGAGCGACCCGGCACCGGCGACGACACGCGCAGTTGGGGTCCGCCGTGGGTCGGTGAGGACTCGTCGTACTTCTTGTCGGTCAATCGCAACAAGGAGTCGGTGGCCCTCGACCTCGCCGATCCCGCCGGGCTGGCCGCCGCCCGCGAGCTGACCGATCGGGCCGACGTCGTCGTCGAGAACTTCCTGCCCGGCACCCTGGATCGCTTGGGTATCGGATATGACACTGTTGCGCAACGTAATCCGGATATCGTGTACTGCTCGGTCACCGGCTTCGGCGGCAACAATCAGTTGCCGGGCTACGACCTGTTGATCCAGGCGGTCGGAGGCCTGATGAGCATCACCGGACCCGACGCCGACACCCCGACCAAGGTCGGCGTCGCGATGGTCGACGTCATCACCGGCCTGCACGCCGCGGTGGGTATCCTTGCCGCGCTGCGTCATCGGGACGCGACCGGCCAGGGCCAGCGTATCGAGGTGAACCTGCTGTCGTCGTTGCTTTCGGCCCTGGTCAACCAGTCGTCGGCGTATGTGGCCGCGGGTGTGGTGCCGCACGCCATGGGGAATAGACACCCGAGCATCACGCCGTACGAGGTGTTCTCGACGGCCGACCGGCCACTGGTGCTCGCCGTCGGCAACGACCGGCAGTTCGCCGCGCTCGCCGATGTGCTGGGGCAGCCCGATCTGGCTGCCGACGAACGCTTTTCGACCAACAAGGCCCGGGTGGCACACCGCGATGACCTGGTCGGGGTGCTCAACGAGGCACTGTCACATGACACCGCCGACGCCTGGTTCACCGTGCTCACCAAGCGCGGGGTGCCATGCGGACCGCTCAACGACGTCGCCGATGCGATCGCACTCGCCGAGCGACTCGGGCTCGCGCCGGTCGTCGAGATCGATGATCCCCGGCGCGACGGCCCGATCACGCAGATCGCCAACCCCATTCGGATGAGCGCGACGCCACCCACCTACCGAACGGCGCCGCCGCGGTTGGGCGAGGACGACCGGTAGGCGAAGACCGGCGCCGGTTAGTCGTAGCGCTCGATGCTCGACTCGGCCAGCCGCGACAGGCCCTCGCGGATGTGTCGGGCCCAGATACTGCCGATGCCCTCGACGGCCTGCAGGTCGGCAGCCGAGGAGGCCAGCAGCGCCTGCAAGGTGCCGAAGCTGCGGACCAGCCGGTCGACGTGGGCGAACTGCAGCCGTGAGATCCGGGCCAGCATGCGGTAGCCGCGTGGGCTCATCGCGGTGTCCTGGGCCTCGATGGTGGTCGGGTAGCCGAAGGCACCGGCCAGCAGTGTGAGATCCAGGAGGTCGGCGTCGGAGAGCGCCTCGACCGTCTCCAGGGTGTGGTGCACCTCCTCGGTGGTCGCCGGCTCGGGGCTGGCGTAGTAGTCGCGGACCAGCAACTCGCGGACGGTGTCGTTCTCGGAGATCAACTCCTCGAGTTGCAGACTCACCTGTCGTCCGTTGGTGCCCAGTTCCAGGACGTATTCCTCGATCTCGACACCCACCCGGCGGACCATCTCCATCCGCTGTGCCGTCGACATCGCGTCACGCAGCAGGACGTAGTCCTCGATCTCGGCGCGGCCGAGCGCCGAGATCACCTCGTCGAGGCGAGCCTTGTAGCGCTCGAGTGTCGACAGCGCCACGTTGGCGCGCGAGAGGATCGGGTCGGGGCTCTCGACGACGCGTCGCACCCCTTCGGCGTAGACGCTGACGATCGACATCGACGCGCTCACCGAGATCACCGGGTACCCGGTCTGGATGGCGGTGCGTTCGGCGGCGCGGTGGCGGGTACCGGACTCCTCGGTGGGAATCGACGGATCGGGCACCAGCTGTACGTTCGCGCGGACGATGCGTTTGCCGTCGGTGGAGAGCACCACCGCGCCGTCCATCTTGGCGAGTTCTCGCAGACGCGTCGGCGCGAACTCGACGTCGAGCTGGAAGCCGCCGTCACAGATCTTCTCGACGTCGGAGTCGTGGCCGAGCACGATCAACGCACCGGTACCGCCGCGCAGGATGCGTTCGAGACCGTCGCGCAGCCCGGTGCCGGGTGCCACGCGGGCCAGCGTTTCCTTGATCAGCTCCGAGCGCCCGGCGTCGGTGCGCCCGTACTGGTCGGTTCTGGCTCCCTCGACCATCGTTGTCCCTTCGTGCGTCATCGCGTCCGATCACCTGACACGTGCGGGAATCGGCATGACTAGGGTAACGGGACGTGAGCACCCCTTCTCATCCCGATCGGCCCGGTGGATTCGTCGTCCCCGCCGACCTCGAGGCCATGACGCGTCACCCGAAGGCCGCCGGACCGGGTGAGCCCATCCGAATGCACAACCCGATGTGCCTGGGATGTGGCGAGGACGCGCCCCGCGGGCTGCATCTGGTGGTCCGGGCAGGCGAAGGTTTCACCGTGGAGACCGAGATGGGCGTCGAACCGTGGATGGAAGGTGGTCCCGGCGTCATCCACGGCGGTGTGCTCTCTACCGCCTTCGACGAGGTGATGGGCACCGCGCCGCTACTCGTCGGGCCGTCGGCGGTGACCGTGCACCTCGAGGTGGACTTCCTCGCGCCCGTCCCGGTCGGCTCGCGGCTGCAACTCAGTGCCCGGTTGCTCGGCCGTCAGCGACGCAAGATCTACGTCGAGGCGCTCGGTCACATCGGCGATCCGGACCAGCCGGTCGCCGTTGGTCATTCGATCTTCGTGTCGATCAACGCGCGTGAGCACTTCGCCGACCACGTCGAGCGCAGCCAGATGTCCGAGGAGTACAAGCAGCGGCTCTCGAGGCCGTGACGGCGCGCCCCGCTCAGCCGTTCTTGAACCAGCCCGCGTTGTAGATGTTCCAGATCGCCTGCTGCCAGTAACCCCAGGCGTGGGTGCCGGTCAGCGGGAAGTCGGTGCGCAACTTGACGCCGAAGGCCGGGGCGGCGAGGGCGAAGGTGCGGCTCTGCTCACCGGCAACCGATTCGATCGCCGTCGAGTTGAGGCCGGTGATGAAGAAGTCGGTGTTGTTGGCGCCCGGGGGCTGGTGGTCGCCCCACACGCCCGTACCCGCATACATCCACAGGTGCAGGCCGTTCATCGACGGCAGGTTCTCGGTCGGGGAATGCTGGAACGCCTGCAGATTCGGGAACCAGCCCCACATGTCGTTGAGGTCGTAGTGCCCGGCATCCCACGCCGCGCCGCGCATCATCGTCTGCATTCCGGTGGCGACGATGTTCATGAACCCCGACATCGAGACCACCCGCGAGTACAGGTCGCGGCGCTCGTTACCGATCATCACGGCCTGACTCGCCGACATCGACAGCCCGACGAGGGTGCGGTTGTGGAAGCCGTGGGCGTCGAGGAATTGCGGCAGGCTGTTCTTGAGCACCGTCTCCCAGCGGTACGGATGCACCTGGCCGGCCGTGGGGCTCGGGGCATTCCAGTCGGCGTAGAACGAGGACTGGCCACCGATCGGCATGACCACGTTGTAGCCACGCTGGGACAGGTAGGCGACGTTGGTTTCGCGTTCCCACCCGTTGTAGTCATTGGTGGCGCGCAGGCCGTCGAGGAAGATGATGGTCGGCGCCTTCGACGGGGCGGTGGTCTGGGACGGCCACGCCCGCACCCACACCGGGTGATCCATGCCGTAGTTGTTGATCGTCGCGTTGATGAAACCGCGGACCTGCGAGGCGGGCGGCCCCCATGCCGACGCGGTGGACGTGCCCGCGAGCAGGGCGCAGGCGGTGAGCAGGGCGGTCAGCAGAACCGACGCGATTCGCCTCGAGGACATTCACAACTCACTTCGATGAAGAGGGATGGAGCGACACGAAATCACAGGTGTGACGATTCGACACGCTACCTGCACTGTTATGATCTTGTTACTCGTCCATACCCGGCAAAACGCCCAAACCGCCGCACACAACCTGGTGATCAGGCATTTTCGGCGTCAATTCTCAGACAATTCTCAATATGCATTTCGGTGCATTTGTCAGAAAGGTGCGTCGACGACCCGCAGCGTCGCCGTGAATGCCGCCGACGACGCCTCGGCGAGTGTGGCGACGCGGGTGACCTTGATGCCGCCGGGGATCTTCTCGGTGGTGCCGGTGGGGATCAGTACGTGCTTGAATCCCAGTCGCTTGGCCTCTCCGACGCGGCGGGCTACTGCCGAGACGCGTCGCACCTCACCGGCCAGCCCGACCTCGCCGATGACGGCGGTGGTCCGGGGGATAGGTCGCTTGGTCATCGACGAGAAGACCGCCAGAGCGATGGCGAGGTCGGCGGCGGGTTCGGTCACGCGCATGCCGCCGACGGTCGCCGCGTACACCTCGCGTTCGTGGACGGGCACCTCGAGTGTGCTCTGCAGGACCGCGAGGATCATCGCCACGCGTGGAGAGTCGAGCCCGGAGACCGCGCGGCGTGGGGTGGCCATATTCGTCGTCGTGGTCAGTGCCTGGATCTCGCCCGCGAGAGCCCGCTTGCCGTCCATGGTGACCAGGGTCGCCGATCCATTGACATCGGAATCGTGTTGGTGGACAAAGATTCCCGAGGGATCAGTGACCTGATGGATGCCGTCGTCGCGTTGTTCGAAGCATCCGACCTCGTCGGAGGCGCCGAAGCGGTTCTTGATGCCGCGCACCATCCGCAGCGACGAGTGCCGGTCGCCCTCGAACGACAGGACCACGTCGACGAGGTGCTCGAGCGACCGCGGGCCCGCGACGGCGCCATCCTTGGTGACGTGGCCGACCAGGATGATCGCGACACCGCGATTCTTGGCCAGTGACACCAGGGCCGTGGTGACCGCGCGGATCTGGGTGACACCGCCGGTCACGCCGTCGGTGCCGGTGGCCACCACGGTCTGCACCGAGTCGACGATGACCAGGGACGGGGCAACGTCGTCGACGTGGCCGAGGATGGTGGCGAGGTCGGATTCGGCGGCGAGGTAGATGTTCTCGTGCACCGCGTCGGTCCGTTCGGCGCGCATGCGCACCTGTCCGGCGGATTCCTCGCCGGTGATGTAGAGCGCGCGCCGGCCACTGGCCGCCCAGTGTTTGACGGTCTCGAGCAGCAGCGTGGATTTGCCGACACCCGGCTCACCGGCGAGCAGGATCACCGAGCCGGGCACCACCCCGCGCCCGAGGACGCGGTCGAACTCGTCGATTCCGGTGGGGATCGCCGTTGACGTGGCGGCATCGACGGTGGTGATGGGTACGGCCGGGCTGGTCGGGGTGACCGTCGTGGTGGCCCCGCCGGGTGCACTGATGGTGGTGACCTCGTCGAAGGTGCCCCAGGCGTTGCATTCGGCGCAGCGTCCGACCCATTTGGGGACCTGATGACCGCACTCGCTGCAGCGGAAGCTCGACTTCGGTTTTGCCACGGATGTCAGCCTACGGGCGGGGTCCGACAGAATCGGGGTCCGACAGAATCGGCGCGCCTCGCGGTCGTTGCGGACCGGTCGCAGGTCACCGGATCACCTCGCGGTGGCCGGCGTCGAGACGACGGGTCCAGCCGCGCGCGTCGAGGTGTTCGAGCAGCGGTATCACCACGCGGCGCGTGGTGTGCAGCGCCTGACGGGCCTCGCTGGTGGTGAACGGCTGCGGCAGTCGTGCCAGGCTGCGCATGGCCAGGGCGGGTGCGGTCGGTGCGAGCACCACACCCGATCCGAGGCGGAGGAGGCGGCTCGTACGTTCCGCGGCGGCGAGTTCGCGGTCGCCGAGGCCGAGCGCGGCGAGGTCGTCGGCCTCGGGTGCGGCGAACGGATCGTCGGCGAGGCGTCGTTCGACGGCCGTGATCGCCGGCTCGGCGGGACCGAGATCGGTGGTCCGGTCGGGCATCGCGAGGTAGCCGTTTGTCGTCACGACGCCTGCCGCGGAGATCACGGTGTCGAGGAGCGCCGCGTCGTCCGGCAGGCCGAGCAGATCCGGCGCCGCGGCGCGGGAGATCCCCGCCGCCAGCGGATCCTCGCGGTGCAGTGTCTGCACCGCAGTCCGCAGTCGGCGTGCGCGGAGAGCGAGATCGTCGGCATCGACCCAGCGGTCACCGACGACGAGCACGCCATCCGGCGGTGGTCCCGGTTCCGCGACCGCATCGAGCAGGCCGAGTCGGCGCAGGTGGGCGACGGTGACCGAGCCGCGTCGGGTGACCTCGGAGCGCAGGTCATCGGTCGGTCGTCGGGC
>NZ_MVPX01000077.1:0-7491 GCF_002043085.1 Gordonia sp. i37
GAGAATCCACGATCCGACGCTCATCGGAGAGGTGACCTTGAAGGTCCGCAACATGTTGTAGAACCGGTCCGGCCGACCCAGGTCGGCGACCAGCGCCACCGCACCCAACCCCACCGCTGCCAAGCCGCCCAGTCGGGCGTTGCGGCGCAACCTATCCCGCCCGGTGAGTTGGGCGCCTGCAGCCAGCACACCCGACCCGCCGCCGATGCCACCGAGGAAGAGGTACAACGCGATCTCGTCGCCCCACGGCGGTGGTTTGACCACCGGATGGCCGTAGTAGCCCTCGCCGGTGAGTTTCTCGAACTCGGCGTGGGGCACCATCGACATCTCACGCGACCCGTCGGTCCCACCGGTGCCACGCCGTCGCCGCGCGACCCGATTGCGGATGCGGTCGCGGCGTCGTGGCGGCTCGGGCGGGCGCAGCGCGTCGTACTCGGAGGTCATCAGGAGCTCACCGCCCGCGCCCGGTGAGGAACGAGACCGCAGCGGCGGCAAGCATTCCCACGGCGGCCACACCCGCGCGCCGATACATGCTCGGCAGGTCGGCGGTGCACACCCGCGGGTCCGGCGGCAGCCCGTACACCTCGGGTTCGTCGAGCAGCAGGAACACCGACCCGGTACCGCCGACGCCGTCGTTGGTGTTCGCCCCGTACAGCCGGGCCTCGGTCATGCCCTGTGCGTGCAGGTGCGCGACTCGCTCGTGAGCGGCGTCGACGAGGTCGTCGTGGTCGCCGAACTTGATGGAGGTGGTGGGGCAGGTCTTGGCACAGGCCGGGGTCTCGTCGTCGACGAGCCGGTCGTAGCAGAGCGTGCACTTCTGTGCGACACCACGTTTGGGCACCGGGGGCTGCTCACCCTTGCGCTGGCCCTCGCGGGTGGTGGGTTCGACGGTGCCGTCCGAGCGGCGTTCGACGACCCCGAACGGGCAACCGGCAACACAGGTTCCGCATCCGTTGCACACGTCGTGTTGTACGACGACCGTCCCGAATTCGGTGCGGAACAACGCGCCGGTGGGGCAGACGTCCAAACACCCGGCGTGTGTGCAGTGCTTGCACACATCCGAGGACATCAGCCACCGGAACTCGGGGGTATCCGGTGGACTGACATCAGCCTGTACACCGGCGACCCCCTGCACCTCACCGACCTCCTGCGGGTTGTCGGTCGACGTCGGCGCCCCGGCCGCGCCCGGCACCGCGGGCATCCCCAGATCGGTGAGTGCGCGGCCGGATTCACGTGCGGCACTGATCTGTTCGCGGTTCTGCTCGATGAAGGCGACGTGCCGCCAGGTACTCGCGCCGAGGGCGACGGTGTTGTCGTAGGACATGCCGGTCAACTCGAGATCACCGTCGCGAGGATTGCCGTTCCACTCCTTGCAGGCGACCTCACATGCCTTGCAGCCGATGCAGATCGAGGTGTCGGTGAAGAATCCCTTCCGTGGCCGTTCGCGATCGCCCCAGTGGGCGTCCGCGGTCGGGTCGGTCGGTCCGGACAATTGGCCCATCTAATCAGACCTTCCTGGTTCGCCTGGTTCGGGATACACCGTTTCCTGTGCCGGGTCGGTGATCCGGGTGTTGTCGGTCTCCACGGTGACCCCGGCGCGTTCCTGGTAGCGGCGTACGAGGTCGAGCAGCGCGGGACCTTGTGGGCGCCGGCCCGCGATCACGTCGCAGGAGGCCACCTTCGACTCCTGGATCTGCACATTGGGGTCGAGGGTGACGCCGAGGAGGTCGTTCACCGCGTCGCCGGTGACGACGGCGTCGCCGCCCTGCCCCCAGTGATACGGCAGGCCCACCTGGTGCACCTCGCGGCCGTTGATGCGCAGCGGCGTCATCCGATCGGTCACCAGCACCCGCGCCTCGATCGCCGAGCGGGGCGAGATGATCGTCGCCCATCCCTCGTTCACCAGTCCGCGCGCGGCCGCCAATTCCGGTGACACCTCACAGAACAACTCCGGTTGCAGCTCGGCCAGGAACGGCGACCACCGGCTCATCCCGCCGGCCGTGTGATGCTCGGTCAGCCGGTAGGTGGTGAACACGAACGGGTAGACCTCGTCGCCCCGGTCACCGGCGCTCGGCGCACCCAGATTGTCCCTGCGCGCGAAGGTGATCCGCGCCGGCGCCTGCTGTTGCGGATACAGGGCGTTGGCCACCGGCGACTCGTGTGGCTCGTAGTGTGCGGGCAGCGGTCCGTCGACGAGCCCCTTCGGCGCGAACAGCCAGGCCTTGCCGTCGGATTGCATGATGAACGGGTCGTCACCGGCCAGCCCCTCGGCGCCGCCGAGGTCCGGATCGGGCCGCGCATCGGGCGCCTTGTCGACCGGGAAGTCGGGCACATCGTCGCCGGTCCACCTGCGGGCCTGGGCATCCCACCAGATGTAGCGTTTGCGCTCACTCCACGGTCGGCCCTCGGGGTCGGCGGACGCGCGGTTGTAGAGGATGCGCCGATCGGCGGGCCACACCCAACCCCACTCGTGCTGGCTGACCGACTCACCGCCCTGCGGTACCCGGCGGGCCGCCTGATTGGTGGCGTGCGCATACACCCCGGTGTAGATCCAGCAACCACCCGCGGTCGATCCGTCGGCCGCCATCTGCGTATACGACGTGAGGTTCTCGCCCTCGTGCGGCCCGGAGGTGAAGTACCCGTTGATCTCCGAGAGCACCGCCTCCGGATCCGGGTTGCCGTGCTCGTCGAGCGGGTAGTCCCACGTCAGATCGAGCAGCGCACGGTCGCGTTCGTCGGTCGAGTCGGCCAACCGTTCCCGGATACGCCGGCCGAGCTCGTAGAAGAAATCCAACTCGCTCTGCGCCTGCCCGGGCGGCGATACGGCCTGGTGGCGCCACTGCACCATTCGCTGTGTCTGCGTGAAGGATCCGGCTTTCTCCACGTGGGTGGCCGCGGGCATGAAGAACACCTCGGTGCCGATGTCGGCGGTGCGTAGTTCACCCGAGGCGATCTCGGGTCCGTCGCGCCACCAGGTGGCCGACTCGATCATGTTGAGGTCGCGGACCACCATCCACTTCAGCTTCGACATCGCCATCCGCTGCTGGCGGCCGTTGGCCGACCCGACAGCCGGATTCTGCCCGAGCACGAAATAGCCCTCGACCTTGCCGGCGAGCATGTCGACGGTGGTCTGATAGGTCCCCGCGGGACCGGACAGACGCGGCAGGAGATCGTAGGCCCAGTCGTTCTCGGCGGTCGCCTTGTCACCGAACCAGGCCTTGAGCAAGCTGATCATGTAGGTGTCGGCGTACGCCCAGAACCCCTTCTGCTGTGGGGAACCCACGGCGGCAAGGTAATCGGCGAGCGTGTCGTGCTTACCGACCGACGGCATCGGTAGATAACCGGGCAACAGGTTGAACAGCGTCGGGATGTCGGTCGACCCCTGGATGCTGGCGTGCCCGCGCAACGCCATGATCCCGCTGCCCGGCCGACCGACGTTGCCCATCAACAACTGCAGGATCGCCGCGGTCCGGATGAACTGCACCCCGAGGGTGTGCTGTGTCCATCCGGTCGCATACCCGAAACAGGTGGTGCGGTCGCGGCCGGAGTTGTCGGCGATCGCCTCGGCCAGATAGGTGAAGTCGTCTATCGAGATCCCGCACATGTCGCGCACCATTTCCGGTGTGTACCGGGCAAAATGGCGTGTGAGGATCTGAAAGACGCTGCGCGGGTGGGTCAACGACTCATCGCGGCGTACCCGCGCGTGCTCGAGGGGTGGGCCGCCCGAACCGTGTTCGTCGCCGGCGGCGCGTGCCGAGGCCGACGCCCCGTGCTCGTGGCCGTCGGGCGAGGCGACCTTGCCGTCGGACGGGTCGTCGTAGGCCCACGTCGTCGGATCGTAGGTGCCGGTCTCGGGATCGAACCCGGAGAACAGACCGCCGAGATCCTCGGTGTCGCGGTAGTCCTCGGTCACCAGCGTCGCGGCGTTGGTGTAGGCCACGACGTACTCCCGGAAGTACCGCTCATGGGTGAGCATGTAGTTGATCAGCCCACCGAGCAGCACGACGTCGGACCCCACCCGGATCGAGATGTGCTTGTCGGCGTTGGCCGAGGTGCGGGTGAAGCGGGGATCGACGTGGATCACCCGAGCGCCCCGCGCGCGTGCCTCGACCACCCACTGGAAGCCCACCGGGTGTGCCTCGGCCATGTTGCCGCCGATGAGCACGATGCAATCCGCATTGGCCATGTCCTGCAAGGACTGGGTGGCGCCGCCGCGTCCGAACGAGGTCCCCAGACTGGGAACCGTGGCGGAGTGTCATATACGCGCCTGGTTCTCGATCTGGATGGCACCGGCCGCGGTGAAGAGCTTCTTGATCAGGTAGTTCTCTTCGTTGTCCAGCGTCGCCCCGCCCAGCGAGGCGATCCCCATCGTGCGGCGCAGTATCCGGCCCTGCTCGTCGGTGTCCTGCCATGTGCGGCGGCGGGACTCGACGAAGCGGTCGGCGATCATGTCGATCGCGGTGTCGAGGTCGAGGTCGGTCCAGTCCGTGGCATACGGCGCCCGATAGCGAATCGTGGTCTGCCGCATCGGATTGTTGACCAGCTGCTCACTCGATGCGCCCTTGGGGCACAGCCGTCCGCGCGAGATGGGGGAGTCGGGGTCACCCTCGATCTGGATGACCCGGCCGTCCTTCACATAGACCTTCTGCCCACATCCGACAGCGCAAAAGGGGCACACACTTTGCACGACCTCGTCGGCGTCGGCGGTGCGCGGTGCCATGTCGCGGGTCTGCGCCGACTGCACGGCCGGACCCCGGCCGAACCTGTCGCCGGTGCGCAACTGGCGGAACACCGGCCACTCCAGTGGGCGCAAGGAGGGCACGAAGCCGAGTCTAGACCCCATCGGTGACCCGGGTGCGCACCTCACCCCGGCTGTCGATCTCGGTGAACTCGTAGAGGTCATCGGACTCGACGACGACCGTCACCACGGTGCGGCGATTCGGTGGTGACGCCCTGACACGTACGGATGTGCCTTCGTCGGCCTGCCGGAGGGAATCGACGATCGTGTCGGTCGCGACCCCGGGCAGCGGTGGCGGGTCGTGGTCATCGAACTGGTCCAGGCCGCGATCATCGAGCAGGGTCACGATCACCCCGCGGCGTCGGGCATCGTCGACCGCGTCATCGAGATCCGGGGTGCACAGCCCACGTGCCCGGAGCAGATCCCGCAATCGGGCCTCGGTGAGAGCACAGTGCAGACGCAGGGCAGGTGTGATCGGGGCGCCCTGCGCCAACGAGATCAACAGTGGACGTGCCAGTGCGGTGATCGGTGCGAGCTGGACGGCACGCTCGTCGGCGGCCGCGCGCGTCGCCGCGGACTCGGCGGCGGTCTCGGTCGCCCGGGCGCGCGCCGACACGAGGGCCTGGGCCACGGAGCGGTTGACGGTGCCGAAGACGATGGCGATGGCGACGAAACCACCGGACGGCCCGATCAACAGGAGTCCGGGCACGGGGCCACCCATCTCGGCGGTCGCCCAGGCCCCGGTGACGGCGAGCGTGCCGAGGAAGCCGACGACGGCGATGCGGGGACGCCCACGCAACGCCAGAACGGCCATGATCAGGGCAGGCGGCCCGGTGATCCACAGCGGGATCACGTCACCGGCGTAGTCGATGTCGAACAGGTAGATGCCGCACATGAATCCGGTTGCGGTGATGACGAGAAGCGATGCGACCATCGGTATCGGGTCGGGTCCGTCCGCGAGGAGCAGGACCGCGGCGAAGATGAGCGCAGCGATCGCAGCCACCGGCACCCAGGGTGCGGTGACCGGCCCCGGATTGGCGATGGCCGAGATGATCATCACCGCGACGATGCCCAGCCCGATCAACCTGCTGGTGCCCGACCGCAGTCCGAGGAGATCCCCGGCGTCGACCGCACGTTCGGCCTGCTCGGTCCGCCAGGCCAGGCTCACCGTGGTGCCTGCGCCGGGTGCGGACGTGACCGTGGCGCGACCGCCATGGACTCGCGACATCCGTTCCTCGATGGAAACCCTGATGCCCAGTCGTTCGGGGGGTACGGCGCGAGGATCGAAACCCGGCCCTTCGTCGGTGATCGTCGAGCGGATCTCCTGATCACCCACGGTGACGTGACACCGCCGCGGGGTGTGTGCAGGTAGGTGTCGGGAGCAGTTGCGTGCGGCCTCGGCGGTGGCGCCGATCACCGCCGACGCCGCGGTCATCGACAAGGTCGCCGCCTCTGCGGCGCGCAGATCGATGGTCACCTGCATCGCCGGATCGTTGCGCCGTGCCGCGCCGGCGATCCCGGCCGCCACGAGGTGGGCATCGGAATGAACGGCGGAAGCCTCGTCCAGTACGGAATCCAATTCTGCGGCAGCAGATTTCGCACGATCGGCCACCCGGTTCGAGGTGTCGTCACGGATGGCCTCGAGGAGTACCGCGATGATCGTGTCGTGGGTGAGGGAGCGGGCAACGGTACGTTGCGCACTGCGGGCCCGCGCCGCAGCGGAGTCCTCGGCGAGGGCGATCGTCGCGGTACTCGTCTCGTCGAGTGCGGCCGCGGTGCGCAGACCTGCGGTGCCCACCGCGAACGCGACGAGTGCGAACATCGCGCTGCACGCGACATCGGTGATCATGATCAGCAACGACGGCGTCTGCTGAGCGATGTTGCCGGCCACCTTCACCCCGCACGCCACCAGGACCAGATACACCACGGCGACCGTCGTCGACCACGCCACGAGCGCGCAGATCGTGCCCAGCACCGCGAACGGTCCGAGCCAGAAGACCGTCGATTCGTCGAGTTGCGCCCCGGTCCACGCGATCGGCCAGAGCGCCGCGGCCACCAGCACGCCCGAGGCAGCGGCCGCGGCGAGGCCATGGCGGACCGCGGAGTTCGCCGACGCGACGCCGTGTACCCCGAGCGCCAGCCCCGGGACGACGGCCACCGTCACCGCCAGCGGCGTCCACCACCGGTCGGCGACCGCCTCCGCCTGCGTCATCGCGGGTATCAGGAACGGCAAGAAGATCAGGTAGGCGGCACCGGCGAAGATCGCGTAGCACCGATTGGTTCGGTCGTGGGCCGACTCCGACTGCGGCGCGGGGCCCTCCGTGGCCGTCGCCGCCACCACCCACTCGCCCAACCCGGTTCTCGGGCGGGTCCGCTCACCGGCCTGCCGTACACCCACATCGGCGATTATGCGGTGCCGCAACGGTCGGTGCGGCCTACTGTGGGAACGCGTTACCGAGTTGAGGCGGTGTCGGGTGTTGCGTGTCGGTGTGATCGACGACCACGAATCCATCATCGAGGGACTGCGTGCGTTCCTCTCGATGTCGCAGACGGTGGAGGTGGTGGCCGGCGCGGCCACCGTTGCCAACCTGCTCGCGATCACCGACGATCTCGATCTCGCGGTTCTCGATCTGCGTCTCGGTGACGGGTCCACACCGGCCGACAACATCGCCGCACTCGACTCCGCCGGGATCGCCACACTGGTCTATACCTCCGGTGACGAGCCGTATCTCGTGCGGCAGGGGGGGGGGGCC
>NZ_MVPX01000078.1:0-9781 GCF_002043085.1 Gordonia sp. i37
GTGCGCCGAGAGACGAGGTGCGCCGTGCGGTGGAGACCGCCGCCGCGGGAGATGCGGTGCCCACCATGGACTGGGCGGCGGCGCTGGACTCCGACCCGGCGTTCGTCGATCTCCCGCCGCGGCTCCGCGATGTGCTCGAACTCTATGCGTCGGGTGGCTCCGGAACCCACGTCGCGCGGGTGACCGGGTTGTCGGTGGAGACCGTCAACGAATACGTCGAGCGCATTCGCCGCAAGTATCACGATGCGCACCGGGATGCGCCCACCAAGACCGATCTGTACAAACGTGCGGTCGAGGACGGGTGGCTGCCGATGCCTCGCCGGGACGGTTCCTGAACCGCGATTGACCGGTGTCCTCTGATCGGATGCCCCCGAAAGTCGGGGCTATCGCGGTGATGTGGTGTGCGGCAGCGTCGACAGCGCGGGCGTGTCGCGTCCGTTCGGGGCCACCATCCACCGTGAGGATCGACGATGACCAGAAGGCGAGCGACCGGATCGACACATAGGGTACGAGCAGCGGCAGCCGGTGTCGGCGTCGGGGCCGTGCTGTGGTGGGGTGGCCAGGCGGTGGTCGACGGGGCAGTCGCCTACGCCGATCCCGTCGGGACGGGCACGACTACAACCGGTGAATCGACTTCGGGCAGTACGGATTCGACGGCCTCGGGCGAGGCGTCGAGTGGTGAATCCGGTGCCTCGGCCCCGGCCGGCTCCTCGGCCGGTGACAATGGTTCTGGCGCTGCCGAATCCCCGGCAACCGAGTCCTCGGGGCCGGATTCCGTAACCCCGGACCCCGTAACCCCGGACCCGGTAACCCCCGAGCAATCAGGAGCCGAACCGTCTCGCACCGAGACCGCCACCCCTGAGACCGCCACCCCCGAGGCCGATACCACCGAGATCGCCAACACCGAATCTGCCTCCGCTCCACCGTCTGTCGGGACGCAGCCCCACTCCGGCGTGGGCGCGCAACCGTCCGGGGTTCCGGCGACCCCGGTGGGTGACTCCGCAACCGGGCCCGACGACGAGGGCTCGACGTCCCCGGGTGCCTCGAGCCCGGAAACGCGGCAAGCGCCCACCACGCCGACGCCGACATCTCCGATGGCGGTGCTGATGTCGGTCTCGACGACTGCGGCCCCGGTGACCGTCGTGGGGTCGGCGCCTGCACCCGCCACGGTCGACGACGGCGTGCCCGTGGTGAATGCACCGACGAAGTTCGTCGCCACGCTACTCAGCGTGCTGGGATTCAATCCCTTTGCGGTGGGCAATGGTTCGGCGCCGCCGCCGCAGCCCGCGCTGGTCTTCGCCTGGGCCGCATGGCAACAGATCAATCGGCGGCTCTTCAACTCGTATCCGGTCCTCACGCCCGGCGGACAGATGGTCGGCGCCGGCGGCGTGGTGACCGGTTCCCTCGGGGCGAGTGATCCCGATCGGGACACGGTGACCTATACCGTGACCGACGGCCCCGACCACGGAACCGTCGTGATCGGCCCCGACGGAACCTACGCCTACACCCCGGACCCGGACTACGCGCACCAGTTGACCGAGAACGGCGGCACCACGACCGCCGTCGACTCGTTCACGGTGACGGTGTCCGACGAGACCCCTTCCAACGGTTGGCATCTGCATTGGCTCTCGGCCACCGGCGCTTCCGGACAGACCGCGACGGTCACCGTCACGGTGGCCCCCGCCAACGCGGCGCCGACGATCACCGCCACTGCGGCGCCCGATGGGGCCTCGACGGTGTACACGGTCGTCACCGCCGATCCCGACGGCGACACCACAACGGTCACCGCGAGTGCACCCGCGCACGGCACGATCGTCGACAACGGCGACGGAACCTGGACCTACACACCCGATCCGGCGTACGCCCACGGGTTGTCGGCGGGGGGGAACACCACGCCCGGATCGGATTCGGTGACGTTCACGGTGACCGACGGGCACGGCGGCTCCGTCACCACCGTCGTCACCCCGCTGATCGCGCCAACCAATGCCGCTCCGGTGCTGGTGGTTTCGGGGTCGAGCGGCTCGTCGGCGGTGATCGTGCTCGGGAACGCGCAGACGAGCCTGCCGAACGGGGTGACGGTGAGTGCAGACGGCAAGTACGCCTTTGTCGGCGACACGACGGCCGGTGCGGTGTACATTCTCGACGCGGATCCCTCGAGTGCGACGTTCGGTCAGATCCTCGGACAGATCCCCGTCGCCAATGCGACGGGTGCGGTCGCCACCCCGGACGGTTCCACCCTCTACGTCGCCGACATGTCGCAGTCCGGTGGCGTCGTCGTCATCGGTCTGGACCCGGAGTATCCCGGAACCGGAACGGTGATCGGGACCATCCCTCTCGGCAATCTGCCCGGTGATCTGGCGATCAACCCGGACGGGAACACGCTGTATGTCGCCACCAATACCGGTGTTCGGGCGATCGACATCGGTTCGGGTTCCACCGCGGGTGATGTCGTGGCCACCTATCTGCCCGGCAGCAGTCTCACCGGCGTGCTGGTCGGCGCCGACAACAAGACTCTCTACGCGACGGGCGGCAGCCTGGTGCGGGTCATCGACATCGACCCGGACAGCGCCACCTATCAGCAGGTGCTCTTCACCATCGCCACGCCGGCGGCGACCGGGGTGGCGGCGAGCCCCGACGGCCGCACCCTCTACGTCAGCGAACAGAACGCGCGGGTGGTGGCGGTGATCGACATGGACCCGTCGAGCCCGACCTACCGCCAGGTGATCGCCACGCTGCCGGCCGGGGGAACTCCCACCGACGTGGCGCTGACCCCCGACGGCACACGTCTCTACGTCACCGGCCTCGACGGCACCGTCCGCGTCATCCCGACCGGGGGGATGACCGGAACCGCGAGCGCCACCGATGCCGATGCCGGTGACACGCCGTCCTATTCGGTGACCACCGGACCCGCACACGGCACCGTGACGCTCAACCCGACGACCGGCGGGTGGGTCTACACCCCGAACCCGGGTGCGGTCCTCACCCAGGATTCGTTAGTCATCTCCGTCGACGACGGCCACGGCGGCCACGACGCGGTCACGGTGACCACCAACGGGGCGCCGACGATCACCGCCACCCCGGCACCCGATGGGGCGTCGACGGTGTACACGGTCGTCACCGCCGATCCCGACGGCGACACCACAACGATCACCGTGAGTGCACCCGCGCACGGCACGATGGTGGACAACAACGACGGAACCTGGACCTACACACCCGATCCGGGATACGCCCACGGGTTGTCGGCGGGCGGGAACACCACACCCGGTGCCGATTCGGTGACATTCACGGTGACCGACGGGCGCGGTGGCGTCACCACGACGACCATCACCCCGGTGATCGCGCCTGCCAATCTGGCACCGCAGGGCTCGGTACTCGTCACCTCCGACCACGGGTCGACGACCTCGACCATCGGTAGCGGCACGACCAGGCTCTGGGAGGGCGTGGCAAGTCCCGACGGGAAACGCCTGTACGCCAGCGTCCAATCCGGCAGCGTGGTCATCGTCGACGCCGACGTCGCCAGCGCCACCTATGGCCAGATCCTCAAGACGGTCAACGTCGGGCAGCAGACGGCCGGGATCACCGTCAGCCCTGATGGCACCTGGGTGTATGTGGTCGCGGGCAACAGCTTGCGGATCATCGACGTCGACCCGGCGAGCTCGACCTACGGCACCCTCGTCACAACCACCTACCAAGTGCCCAACGGTGCGCAGGACGTCGTGGTGAGTCCCGAGGGAAAACGCGCCTACGTGGTGGGCTCGACGATGCTGTACGTCGTCAACGTCGACCCGACGAGCGTCACCTACGGGCAATACGCCGCGTACACGTTCGCCGATGGTGGCGATCTGGCCATCAGCGCGGACGGCACCCATGTCTACGTGGCCGGCTACAACGGGTCCGAGGTATCGACGGTCACCGTCAGCCCGACAAGCAGCGGCTACATCCCCCCGAGCAATGTCAGGGACACCGGCACCGGGGCCAACCCCTCCGGGTTGGCGCTCAGCGCGGACGGGACCCGGCTGTATTCGTCGAATGTCGGCTCCGGCACGGTGACGATCCTCGATGTGGACCCGTCTACCACGCCCCAGGCGATCGACACGATCACCATGCCCACCGGCGCCTCGCCGAGCGCGGTTGCCCTCGGCGCGGACGGTAGGACATTGCTGGTGTCCGACCAGCTCGCCGCTCTCGTCTACATCGTCGACGTCGATCCGAACAGCGCGCACTACAAGCAGGTGGTGTCGTCGGTGCCGACGTCGGGGCCGAACGGATCGCTCATCGCGAACGCCGACGGGTCGGCGGTGTACGCGATCGGCAGCGGGTCGACGTCGGCGATCACCGTCATCCCGCTCTCGACCTCGGGCACCGTCATCGGGACCGACGCCGACAACGACGCCGTCGGTTACACGCTCTCCACGGGACCCTCCGGCGGCTCGGTGACGCTGAACAGCGCGACCGGTGCGTGGACCTATGTCACGCGCACCCCGGGCACGATCGACGACACCTTCGTCGTGACGGTCTCCGACGGCCACGGGGGAGCCACCCCGGTGACGGTAACCGTCGGCGCGGCTGCGTCGTCGACCCTGACCTGAGTATCAGACAAGCCGCGGGGCCGCGTCCGGTATGGACGCGGCCCCGCGAATCTGTCTGTGGTTCTGCCGAATACGAGCGTCAGTGCCCGCCTTCGCCCTCGGCCTCCTGGCCGCCGCGCGGCTGATCGACCCGGGTCTGCAGGGTGGTCGCGTCGACCGAGGCGTCGGCCTTGATGGTGCCGGCGTCGACCCAGTTACCGTTGTCGTCCTGCACCTGGAAGTAGAAGGTGAGTTCGGTGGTCAGTCCCGGCGCGACCGACTTGCCGGCGCCGTCGAGTTCGGCCATCATCGCCGACTCTCCGAGTAGTGCCGAGGTCGGTCGGGCTGCGCTGGTCGTGGTCGCGGTGCTGCCGGCCTCCGTGCTACTGGACTCCACAGTGCTCGATGCCGTGCTGCTCTGCGACTCACCGGAGGCGCTCGGCTCCGAGCCGTCCGGCAGGACGTTTGCCGGGTTGCCTGCGCGCACGGCCTGTCCGGGCGCGATGGTCGGCTCGCCGGTGATGGTCACCGTCGCCGACGACGGTGCACCCTGTTGGGACACTGCGATCTTCGTCAGCTTGTAGGTCTTGGTCGGGCTGCTGTTGGCGATGGTGAACGACACCTCGAACGGTCCGCCCTTGTCGAACACGGTGTCGGCCTGATCGGCCGGGTAGACCACCTGGAGGTTGCGGATCTCGACCTTGTCCCAGGTCGCGGTGGCCTCGCCACCGTTGACCCCGGGCATCATGTTGGAGGTCTGCGCGATCTGTCCCGCACCACAACCGGTGGTGCCCAGTGCAATGGCGACTCCCGCAGCCGCGATGGCGGTCACCGACGCCAAGCGTCGTGCAGTCGAAGGTCGTCGCCGAAGTCGAGTTGGCACGGACACCCGTTCCTCCCAGGTAGTCGAACGCATAAACGCAGTGAACGAACGCTGCACTACGCAGCGTAGTGGGCGCGCGTCACAAAATCCCGGCGGGGTGCCAGATTGGCCCGTGTCGCGTCGAGGTCGCCGACGGAGCGGACCCGGACAGCGGGCGCGAGTGTGGCCGTGGATGCCGCGGTTGCGCAGAGGCGACACGCTTGCTAAGGGGTGGTGCCTCACCTGCCCAAACACCGAGGCCGAGCACCCATCATGGCCTTGACCTGCACCGTTGTCTGGGCCGTCTGGGGCGCCCGTGTTAGACTGGCCATACTCGAAAGGGGCACGGAACATTGAATTTCAAAGTTGGCGACACCGTTGTCTATCCCCATCACGGTGCTGCTCGGGTCGAAGACATCGTGATTCGGACCATCAAGGGCGAACAGATCGAATACCTGGTTCTCAAGGTTGCCGATGGTGACATGACCGTCCAGATTCCCTCATCCAAGCTCGAGTACGTCGGCGTGCGTGACGTCGTCGGCGAGGAGGGGCTCGATCAGGTTTTCCAGGTTTTGCGCGCCCCGCACACCGAGGAGCCCACCAACTGGGCTCGCCGGTTCAAGGCCAACCAAGAAAAGCTCATCTCCGGCGACATCATCAAGGTCGCCGAGATCGTCCGCGACCTGTGGCGTCGTGAACAGGACCGCGGACTGTCGGCAGGCGAGAAGCGCATGCTGACCCGCGCTCGTCGCGTCCTCGTCGACGAGCTCTCGCTTGCTCAGAACACCGACGACGAGAAGGCCACCAGCATTCTCGACGAGGTTCTCGCCGCGGCGTCGTAGACGTCGTCTGCTGTGACCGCAACACCCGGGTCGGCGTCGTCGGCTCAGGATGGCCGTGTGAACTCGCAGGTCTGCGTGATCATTCCGGCCGCCGGTTCGGGAACTCGGCTCGGTGAGTCGATTCCCAAGGCTTTCGTCGATCTGCACGGGCGCACCATCCTCGAACGGTGCGTCGATCAGGTTCTCGATCTCGATGCTCGTGTGGTCGTCGTCGTGCCTGCCGACCTCGTCGGTCGGGCACGATTGCTTTTGCCGCCGCACGTCGAGGTGGTCGCCGGTGGCGCCCATCGTTCCACCTCGGTGCGGGCCGGACTCGCCGCGGCCGGCGATGCCGGGATCATCCTGGTGCACGACGCCGCTCGTCCACTCACCCCGGCCGGCGTATTCGGTCGGGTCATCGACGCGATCCGTGCCGGACATCGCGCGGTGATCCCCGGGATTCCGGTGGCCGACACGCTCAAACAGATCGAGCAGTTCGACACCGATCTCGCACGGGTCACCACGACGGTCGATCGAGATCTGCTTCGCGCGATCCAAACCCCGCAGGGCTTCACCCGCGAGGCGCTCGTCGCCGCACATGCCGACGACGAGGGCCTGGCCACCGACGACGCCGGTCTGGCCGAACGCATCGGCATCCCGGTCCACGTCGTCGAGGGCCATCCGATGGCCATGAAGATCACCACCCCCTGGGACCTACGGGTCATCCGTCAGATCCTGGACTCCGGAGAGGTCGTCACGTGAGGGTCGGTATCGGCTCCGATGCCCATCGCGTCGAGTCGGGCGCGCCGTGCTGGATGGTGGGGCTCCACTTCCCCGACGACGCCGGCTGTGAGGGCCATTCCGACGGTGACGTCGGTGCCCACGCGCTGTGCGACGCGGTGCTGTCGGCGGCCGGACTCGGCGATGTCGGCTCCGTGTTCGGGACGGGCCGCCCCGAATGGGAGGGCGTGTCCGGTGTGCAGATGCTCACCCATGTCGCCGAGCTGGTGTCGCAGGCAGGGTTGCGTGTCGTCAACGGTGCCGTGCAGGTCATCGGCAATCGTCCCAAGATCGGCCCGCGCCGCGCGGAGGCGCAACAGGTGCTCTCGGCCGCGCTCGGCGCCCCGGTGTCGGTGTCGGCGACCACCACCGACGGGCTCGGCATGACCGGACGGGGCGAGGGTATCGCCGCGGTGGCCACGGCGCTGCTCGACGAGAGGCTGGACTGACCGCGTGGGGTCGGTACCGGTAGCCGGGGCCCGTCACGCGGGGGTGGACGGTCACGGGCATCGACCCGGGTAGAATCGCACGTCGTGACCCTGCGCCTGTATGACACCGCCACCCGGGAAGTACGCGACTTCGTGCCCCTGCACACCGGGCATGTGTCGATCTACCTGTGTGGCGCCACCGTCCAGGGAGTTCCGCACATCGGTCACGTCCGCAGCGGCATCGCCTTCGACATCCTGCGCCGCTGGTTGCTGCACCGCGGCGACGACGTGCTGTTCGTCCGCAACGTGACCGACATCGAGGACAAGATCCTGCGCAAGGCCGCCGAGGCCGGACGCCCGTGGTGGGAGTGGGCGGCCACGCACGAGCGGGAGTTCTCCGCGGCCTATGACGCGCTCGGCGTGCTGCCGCCGTCGGGGGAGCCGCGGGCCACCGGATTCGTCACGCAGATGGTCACCTACATGGAGCGTCTCATCGAACGCGGGCACGCCTACGCCGCCGACGGCAACGTCTATTTCGACGTGCGCAGCCTGCCCGAGTACGGCGCGCTCTCGGGTCACAAACTCGACGACGTCCATCAGGGCGAGAGCGCGGGCACCGGGAAACGTGACCCGCGCGATTTCACACTCTGGAAGGCGGCCAAACCCGACGAGCCGTCGTGGCCCACCCCGTGGGGTGCCGGGCGTCCGGGCTGGCACCTGGAATGCTCGGCGATGGCCACCTCGCTGCTCGGTGCGGAATTCGACATCCACTGCGGCGGAATGGATCTCATCTTCCCGCACCATGAGAACGAGATCGCCCAGGCGCACGGCGCCGGCGACCCGTTCGCCCGGTACTGGCTGCACAACGGCTGGGTGACCATGGGCGGGGAGAAGATGAGCAAGTCGCTGGGCAACGTGGTGTCGATCCCGGCGATGCTCGCGCGCATGCGGCCGGTGGAGTTGCGCTACTACCTCGGTAGCGCGCACTACCGCTCGATGCTGGAATACTCCGACGGCGCCCTGACCGAGGCGGCCGCAGGCTATCGACGCGTCGAATCCTTTGTCGAGCGCGTGCATTCGCGCGTGTCGGAGGTCGGCGTGGGTGAGGTACCCGCCGAGTTCGCGGCCGCCCTCGACGACGACCTGGGTGTGCCCGCGGCGCTGGCCGTCGTGCACAACACCGTGCGTCACGGCAACACCGCCCTCGAGAGCGGCGACGGGCCCGGGGCCTTGTCCGCGGCATCGGCGGTGCGGGCCATGACGGGCATTCTCGGCGTCGATCCACTGGACCCGCACTGGCATTCCGACGCCGCCGACGACTCGGCGGCCACGTCGGCACTCGACGTGCTCGTGCAGGCCGAACTGGCCCGACGGTCGCAGGCGCGCGCCGACAAGGACTGGGCCACCGCCGACGCGGTGCGAGACCGACTGGCGCAGGCCGGTATCGAGGTGACCGACACCCCCGACGGGGCACAATGGAGCTTGAAAGGCCGGGAGTAGATGGCGGGCAACTCGAAACGCAAGGGCGCCGTCCGCAAGGACGGCAGCAAGAAGGGGCAGACCGTCGGCTCCGGCGGCCAACGACGCCGCGGACTCGAAGGGCGTGGGGCCACCCCGAAGGCCGTCGACCGTCCGTACCATCCGGCGCACAAGCGCGCCAAGGCCGCCGCGAAAACCACTGCGGGACGGCCGAGGTCGCGCAAGGACGACGGCCCCGAGTACGTCCTGGGTCGCAACCCCGTCGTCGAGTGCCTGCGTGCCGACGTGCCGGCGACCGCCCTGTACGTCGTCACCGGCAGTGATCCCGACGACCGGGTCGCCGAGGCGGTCAAGCTGGCCGCCGACCGTGCCATCTCGATCCTCGAGGTGGGCAAGGGTGAGCTGGATCGGTTGTCGGCCAACGGTATGCACCAGGGCATCGCCCTGCAGGTCCCGGAATACAGCTACGTCCACCCCGACGACCTGATGCGCGATGCCCTCGACAGCGGCACCCCGCCGCTGCTGGTGGCGCTCGACAACATCACCGACCCCCGCAACCTGGGTGCGGTCATCCGCTCCGTCGCCGCCTTCGGCGGGCACGGGGTGCTCATCCCGCAGCGACGCAGCGCGTCGGTGACCGCGGTGGCGTGGCGCACGTCGGCGGGTGCGGCGGCCCGGCTGCCCGTCGCACAGGCCCCGAATCTGACTCGCACACTCAAGGATTGGGCGGAGACGGGTGCGCAACTCGTCGGTCTCGACGCGGAGGGGGACGTGACGCTCGACGCCTACGACGGCACCGGACCCACCGTCATCGTCGTCGGGTCCGAGGGCAAGGGCCTGTCG
>NZ_MVPX01000079.1:0-3658 GCF_002043085.1 Gordonia sp. i37
GCCAGCCGCAACGCTTCCCGCACCTCGCGGGCGTGTCCGACGGCGCCGGGGGTGTCGCCGTGCAGGCAGATCGACTCGGCCTCGACGCGCAGCACCGAACCGTCGACGGCCACCACGGTGCCCTCGGACACGAGCCGTACGACGCGCTGCGCGATCTCGCGGCTGTCGGTGAGCACGGCGCCCGGCTCGGTGCGCGGCACCAGGGTGGTGTCGGGGGTGTAGGCGCGGTCGGCGAACGCCTCGGCGATGACGGGGAGCCCGGCGTCGCGGGCGCGGTGCAGGACAGGCGATCCCGCGAGACCCATCAACGGCAGGGTGGCGCCGAGCTCACGCAACGCATCGATGACGGCGTCGGCCTGCCGGGTGTGGTGCACGATCGAGTTGTACAGCGCCCCATGGGGTTTGACGTAGGTGACCTCGACCCCGACGGATCTCGCGAGACCCTGCAGTGCGCCGATCTGGTAGAGGATGTCGGCGGTGAGCTCGGCCGGGGCGATGTCCATGAAGCGCCGCCCGAATCCGGAGCGGTCGGGGTAGGAGACCTGCGCACCGACGCGCACCCCGGACACCGCCGCCCCGCGGCACGTCGCGCGCAGCTCGGCGGGGGTGCCCGCGTGGAAGCCGCAGGCGACGTTGGCGCTGGTGACGATCGCCAGCATCGCCTCGTCGTCGCCGACGCCCTCACCGAGGTCGGCGTTGAGGTCGACCGACCGCCCGACCTCCTGCCCGGCGGGCACACGCACAGTGTTCGACGTCACTGCCGCATTGTAGATTCGACAGCATGGGAGTTCCGAACACCGCAGTGGCCGACACCAGGGTCTCGACCGCGGAGGGGATCGTGTCCGGGGTCCGCGGCCGGCGTTCACGGCGTGGCACCGTCGCCTGGCGGGGCATTCCGTATGCGGCGCCGCCGGTCGGCGGTGGACGTTTTGACGCCCCGCAACCGGTGGCCCCGTGGCCCGGCGTGCGGCGCTGCGAGAACTTCGGCGACGCCGCGGTGCAGGACAAACTGCTCACCGCGACCGGCCTCGGACGATTCCAGCCGGTGAGCGAGGACTGCCTGACCCTCAACGTCGTCGCCCCCGACACCGTGGCGAGCGCGCCGCGACCGGTGATGGTGTTCATCCACGGCGGCGCCTACATCCTGGGCACCGCGGCGACCCCGCTCTACGACGGCACGCACCTCGCACGTGCGCAGGACGTCGTCGTGGTCACCATCCAGTACCGGTTCGGGCCGTTCGGGATGCTCGATTTCAGCGGCTATTCGACGCCGGAACGGCACTTCGACGAGAACCCCGGTCTCAAGGACCACATCGCCGCCCTGCAATGGGTGCAGCGCAACATCGCGGCCTTCGGCGGCGATCCCGACAACGTCACCATCTTCGGCGAGTCCGCCGGGGGGACCTCGGTGTTGTGCCTGCTCGCCGCGCCCGGCGCACGCGGACTGTTCCACCGGGCGATCGCCGAGAGCCCGGCCACCGACCTGGCGATCTCCCGCGAGAGCGCCGCGTTGTTCGCCGACGAGTTCCTGCGCCTGCTGGCCGATCCGAACCGGCGCAGCACCGACGCCACCAGCCCGCGCGAGCCGATCGACCCGCACGAGGCGGCCCGGCGCCTCGACGCCGCCACACCTGAGGAACTCCACCGCGCCGGCGGTCGGCTGATGGGCTTCGCCCGCCACGCCGACAGTGTCGAACCGACCCCGTTCGGACCGGCCTACGGCGTGCCGTCCCTACCGCAGTCGCCGTATGCCGCGGCCCGCGACGGCAACACCGCGCCGGTCCCGCTGATCATCGGCACCAACCGCGACGAGGGCAAACTCTTCGACAAGTTCTGGAATCTGCTGCCCGACACCCAGCGCACCCTGCTGGCCATCCAGGACGAGACCGCGCGCGACGAGATCATGAACCAGTACGCCGGTGGCCCCGACGACCAGTTGCGGCTGACCGCCGACAGCATCTTCTGGGCTCCGGTCACCGCCTTCGCCGACGCTCATCGCGAGGTGGCACCGACGTATGTGTACCGCTTCGACTTCCATACGCGTGCCCTCGCGCGCGCCGGACTCGGCGCCACGCACGCAACCGAGTTGTTCGCGGTGTTCGGCGGATATCGGATGCCGATGTTCGCCGGGCTGGCGACGGCCGACTGGCGCGCCGCGAGCGCGATGGTCGACGAGATGCAGTCCCGGTGGGGCGATTTCGCTCGCGGGCGGCCTCCCGGGCCGGATTGGCCCGCCTACGACGCGGCGCATCGGCCGGTGATGGTGCTCGACCGCACCAGCCACGTCGAGTCCGACCCGGACGCGTCGCGCCGGCAGGCGTGGGATCGGGGGCGTCAACTCCTCGTCGCGTCCGGCGGTTCACCGGAGGCGCCGTCCGACGTCGCCGCGCTCGACGTCTGAGCAGCCGGGTCTCCCGGCGGTCACGGAATCCAGCGATCACGGAGTCCAGCGGTCACGGAGTCCGGTGATTCACGGAGTCCACTGACTCGGCGGGTCCGACATCAGGAACGACAGCACCAGCGGATTGAACAGTTCCGGTGACTCGATCGGCAGGATGTGCGTGCCGGGGAGAATCGCGAGCCGTCCGCGGGGCAACGTGCGGGACAATTCCAGGCTCTGTTCGAGGTGCACCACGCCACGGTCGGCGGCGACGACCAGCACGGGTGCGTCGACTTCGGCGAACTCGGTGACCGCGTAGTCCGGTCCGTTGATCAGGAAGTCCTCGGTTTTCGCGTACACCGTGTCGAAATGCTCTGGGCCGTCCGGGCTTTCCTCGTTGTAGGTGCCGCGCAGGAAGTCGACCAGATCCGGATCCCGATCGGTCATCCGGGAGAAGAACTCGGGCGCGTCGCGTCCTGCGGAGTTGATGTAGTTGCAGGTGAGTACGACCCGGGACACCAGATCGGGGCGCACCCGCGCGGCGAGGAGCGCGAGCATCGCGCCGTCGCTCCAGCCGACCAGATTGGCCGGCACCCCGACCGCCGTCTCGAGATAGGAGACGATCTGGGCGAGCATCGCATCCATCGACCACGGCCCGGCGATGTCCGGACTGTGGCCGTGGCCGCTGCGTTCGGGAACGAACAGATGCAGGCCGGCATCGGTGAATCCGGCGATCTGCGCCCCCCACGTCGCCGCCGACGCGAAGGCACCGTGTAACAGAACCGTCGGCGCCCCGGCCGGGTCGCCGCCGACGAAGTGCCAGATCAGGGCGCCGTCGACGTCGATGTAGCAGCCGGCGTCGACGCGGTCGCCGACGCGGATCCCGGAACGGGTCATCGCGGTTGTCGGGGACATGGCGCGCTGCGTCGGAGGAGGAACTCGGTGGGCATGGCGCCCATGCTCCCAGAGTCCCCGTAGCGCGGTGAGAACGTTTGAGAGTCGAAACGGCATCGGTCCGCCCGCGGACGAGCCGCGCGCCACGCGCCCGCCGTGTGTCGCCCGACCGAAGGCGCACATGCGGCGGTCTTTACCGATACGGTGACTTCACCAGACTCGATAAACCGCGAGAATTCTCGGGAGATCGCGTCATCGAGAAATGCCGGCCGTCGAAGGAACCCATGATCTTTCGTGTGCGCGTCACCCCCATTGTCCGCGCAGTGACTGTGTGCCTGCTCGTCCTCGGGCTCGCCGCCGGGCCTGCGGCATTCGTCCACGCGG
>NZ_MVPX01000008.1:0-12559 GCF_002043085.1 Gordonia sp. i37
TTCGGCGTCGTCGCGTTCGACGACGCCGCGATGGTGGTGGTCCCGGCAGCACCGCTGACCGACAAGCAGCGCGCGATCGATGCCATCGGTGCGGTGTCCCCGGGCGGATGCACCGACCTGTCGTCGGGGTATCTGCGGGGTCTGCAGGAGTTGCGCCGCGCCACCGCGAGTGCAGGCGTCCGCGGCGGCACGGTGCTGGTGATCAGTGACGGCCACATCAACACCGGCATCCGCGACCACGACGAATTCACCGGCATCGCCGCCAAGGCCGCGGCCGACGGCATCACCACCTCCACCCTCGGTTACGGCCGCGGCTACGACGAGTCACTGCTGGAGGTGATCACCCGAGCAGGCAACGGCAACCACGGTTTCGCCGACAACCCGGATGCCGCCGGCGCGGCGATCGGCGCCGAAGTCGACGGACTGCTCGCGAAGTCCGCGCAGGCCGTCACACTGACGGTGCGCTACGTCGAGCAGGTCGGCGAGCTCGCGCTGTACAACGATCTTCCGGCCCATCAGATCGGCAACGGCGAGGTGATGATCGAACTCGGCGACCTCTACGCCGACGAACAGCGGAAGCTGTTGCTACGCATGAAGGTCGACGGTCTCGCCGCGCTTGGCCTCACCCAGCTCGCGACCTTGGAGCTGCGCTATGTGGAGACCGCCACCCTGACCGAACACACGGTGGCACTACCGATCTCGGTGAACGTGGTGCCCGGCGACGAACTCGGGGACCGTGTTCCCGATCCCGTCGTCCAGTCGGAGAAGCTGTACCAGGAGGGCCAGCAGGCCAAGCTCAAGGCCTCTCGCGCCTACGAGGCGGGCGATCTCGCCGCCGGCTCGGCCCACCTCGCGCGCTCGCGCTCGAGTTACGAGAGCGCGATGATGGCCGCCCCACCGGCCGCGGCCGCCGCCATGGCCGCCGAGATCGACTTCGTCGATCAGTTGGAAAACGACGCAACGGTTCTCGGCGCCGGCTACGCCTCCAAACGCTCCCGCGACTCCTTCCACGAGGGCAACCGCAAGCGCGGGCGGTAAACCGTCGACGTCACCCTCCTCCCGATAGCCGCGACACCTTCATTCGGTGGTCGAGGCGCGAAGGCGCGCTAGCGCCGGAACCTTCTTTCCGGTGGTCGAGGTGCGAAGGCGCGCTAACGCCGGAACCTTCTTTCCGGTGGTCGAGGTGCGAAGGCGCGCTAGCGCCTGAGCCTCGAGACCCCTTGCGCCGCTGCTGTTTCCCGCCCCAACCACCCCCTACCACCCCACTCACCCCGAACCGGAGGAGCCACCCATGCCCCACCCCGACCGCGCTTACGGCGCCCTGCTCGGGACCGCCGTCGGCGACGCCCTCGGCGTTCCCTACGAGTTCTCCCGACGCCTCACCGCCGACGAGACACCGGAGATGACCGGCGGCGGTCTGGGCGGTTATGAACCCGGCGAGTGGAGCGACGACACCACCATGGCCGTCGCGATCGCGCTGGCCGTCGCCGACGGCCACGACCTCACCTCCGCGACCGGACTCGACGCCGTGGCACGCGGTTTCCTGCGCTGGTACCGGGATTTCAACGGCAGCCCGCCGGATATCGGCAATCAGACCCGAGCGGTGCTCGCTGCCACCGACCGCCGACTCCGCATCGACCCCGACGCGCACGTCGGCGCGATCATGCGAGAGGAATCGCTGGCCTTCGCCGCCGATCACCCCCGCTCGGCGGGCAACGGCGCGTTGATGCGCACCGCGCCGGTGGTTCTCGCGCACCCCGACGACCGCGACACCCTCGCCCGGGCTGCCCGCGCGGTCGCGGGTCTCACCCACTCCGACGCCCTCGCCGGGGACTCGTGCGTCCTGTGGTGCGAGGCGATCCGCGTCTCCATCACCGAGGATCGCATCGACGTCGGCGCCGGCCTCGACCTCATCCCTGCGACACGTCGCGACCAGTGGTCGTCGTGGATCGATCAGGCCACCACCGGGACACCGGATAGATTCTCGCCCAACGGTTTCACTGTGACTGCGTTCCAGGCGGCCACCGCTGCGGTCGTGCAGACCACCACCGACGATCCGACGACCCACCTCACCGAGGCGTTGTACACGGCGATCCGGATCGGCGACGACACCGATACCGTCGCCGCCATCGCCGGCGGACTCCTCGGCGCCCGGTGGGGTGCGAGCGCCATTCCCGAGCACTACCGACGTGCGGTGCACGGATGGCCGTTCGTCGACTCCCGTCCCACCGACGCCGACGACCTGCAACGTCTGTCGACCGAACCCGTCACGAGGTAAACCTCAGCCGCGCAGCCTATCCCGGTCCCGACACCCGTCCGGGTGCCCAGTCCAGGAAAGCCTGCAGGGGTCGTGAGGCCGCGCGACCACGGGGCCACGCGATCACGACGGCGACCGGATCAGGTGTGGGGTCCAGTTCTAGGACGATGAGCTTGCGCCCTTCGTGGCTGGTGTCGGAGGCGGGCCGGTTCACCAGCACGCTGTAGCCGAGCCCTCGGCCGACGAGGGATCGAGCGAGCTCGTAGTTGCCGGTGACGTATTCGACGCGCGGGCTCACCCCGGCGGCGGCCATCAGCGCCGAGGTGTTCTGCCAGGCGGGCGCCACGTCGAACTGGATGAACGGGTCGTCGGCCAACTCGCGCAACGACACCCGCTCGGCGTCGGCGAGGCGGTGATCTGCCGGCAGCAGGACGTGGGCGCGAACCTGATAGAGCGCACGGGTGTGCGGTAGCCCGGTGATGTCCCGGTCGTAGAGAATCGCTGCGTCGACCCGGCCGTCATCGAGGGCGGCGAGCAACTCATCGCCCGACCCCTCGGTGAAGTCCACCTCGACTCGCGGGTGCGCTCGCCCGAAGCCGTCGAGGATCGCCGGCAGCAACGACGCCGACAACGTCGAGTAGATGCCCAGCATGAAGTGCCCGCGGACCTGACCGTCGGAGACCGGCGCGAGATCACGGGCGGCCGCCAGCAGCGACCGGGCCTGCGGCAGGAGTGCCCGGCCCGCGGTGGTCAAGGTGACCCCGTGTGCGCGCCGTCGTATCAGCAACGCCTCACCGAGGTGTTTCTCCAGCTCGGTGACCGCGGTGTTCACCGCTGACGGCGACGAATGCAACGCACCCGCGGCGTGCGCGATGGTGGCGTGGTCGGCCACGGCGACGAAACACTCCAGTTGACGCAGGGTGAAGTCCGGCATTCATCGATTCTCTCGTCTTTTCAGCACGAAATTCACCGCTTTACGCGTGTTTATTTGCCTGGTGAACTCAGAGGTGACCGCGAACACAGCCCTGACGGGCCCCCACGTTCGATCACACCCGTCACGCACCGAGGAGCCCCGATGACCACGACCTCACCCGCACACCCGGCGGTCACCGCCGACTGGGTCACCCTCGACGATCTGCACCGCGACCCTTTCCCGATCTATGCACGACTCCGCCGCGAGACCCCGGTTGTCTACGTGCCCGCGGCCGGACGGTTCTTCGTGACCCGCTACCACGACGTGCACACCGTCGACCACGATCCCGACACCTTCACCGCCGACGAGACGAACTCACTGATGAAGCGGGCGATGGGGCATTCGATGCTGCGCAAGGACAATCCCGCGCATGCCATCCAGCGCGCCTCCTACGGCGGAGTACTCAAACCCCGTGCGATCACACAGGTCTGGAGTGCTCGCTTCGCCGAGAACTTCGAGCGTTTCTTCGCCGAGTTCACCGCCAAGGGCCCGGGCGCCGACCTCGTCACCGATTTCGCCGCCCCCTATGCCGCCGAAAATCTGCGCGTTGTCCTGGGTTTCGAGAACGCCACCCACGAGGACATGCTGCGGTGGAGTCAGACCATGATCAACGGCACCGGCAACTACGCCGACGACCCGCAGGTGTGGGAGGCCGCGCGCCGCTCTTATGACGAGGTCGATCAGGCGCTCGACGAGATGCTCACCCGGGTGCGCACCACCCCCGATGACTCGCTGATCTCCCACATCGCGGCCTTCGGGGACGACGAGGTCACCCTCGCCGATACGCGTGCCAATCTCAAGATGTCGATCGGCGGCGGTATCAACGAACCCCGTGATGCGTTGGCCACCACGGTGTGGGCGCTGCTCGAACGGCCGGATCAGCTCACCTCCGTACGCGGAAAAGGCTGTTGGAAAGATGCTTTCGAGGAAAGTGTCCGGTGGGTGGCGCCGATCGGGATGTATCCCCGGCAGACCACGCGTGCAGTCGAACTCGGCGGCATGCTGTTGCCGGCGGGCGCGAAGCTCGGTGTGGTGGCGTTGAGCGCCAACCGTGACGAGGAAGTCTTCGAGCGCGCCGATGAGTACGACGTGTTCCGCCCCAAGGTGCCACACCTCGGCTTCGGGGGCGGTGCGCACTTCTGTGCGGGCGCATGGGTGGCCCGTTCCCAGATCGCCGATATCGCCCTCCCCGCCCTCTTCGATCGCCTGCCGGGACTGCACCTCGACCCCGAGCGCCCCGCCCGCATCGAGGGCTGGGTGTTCCGCGGCATGACCGCCCTACCCGTGCGCTGGTAGACGAAAACCATTCCGGTACAGCAGAGAAGAGGATCACCATGCCACAGATCACGTATCAGCACCCCGACGGCACCGTCGACCACGTGGAGGCCGACACCGGCATCTCCGTGATGCGCGCGGCCCTGGAGAACGGTGTCGCCGGCATCGTCGGCGAATGCGGCGGCCAGGCGATGTGTGCGACCTGCCACGTCTACGTCGACGACGCCGCGGCGTTGCCGCCGATCGGCGACGATGAGGAGGAGATGCTCGACTGCACCGCCGCCGACCGCACCGACGCCTCGCGGCTCGGCTGCCAACTCCGCAGCGGTGAGCACTTCTCCGCTCTGGCCGTCCGCGTCCCCGAAGCGCAGGTGTGACGATGGATTCGGTGGTGATCGTCGGCGCCGGGCATGCCGGCGTCGAGGCCGCGGACGCGTTGCGCCGCAACGGTTACAACGGCGCGGTGACCCTGGTGGACCAAGCCGGGCATCTCCCCTATCAGCGCCCACCACTGTCCAAGGATTACGTCACCTCGGCCGCAAGCCCGTCGCCACTGCCGTTGCGACCCTCGACGTTCTACGACGACAACGGTATCGACCTACGCCTCGGTGTCGGCGTCGACGGGATCGATCGTGGTCGGCACACGGTGAGGCTCGCCGACGGCGCCGCACTCCCCTTCGACCATCTCGTCCTCGCCACCGGCGCCCAGCCACGCCGATTGAGCTGCCCCGGAGCCGATCTCGATGGCGTTCACCATCTACACACCGTCGACGACGCCGCCCGCCTCCACGCCGCCCTCACCGAGGCGAGCAGGGTGGTCGTCGTCGGCGCCGGCTTCATCGGCCTGGAGTTCGCCTCGGCGGCCGTCGATCGCGGGGTTCCGGTGACCGTCCTCGACGTCGCCGACCGCCCCATGGCCCGCGTACTCAGCGCATCGAGCTCACAGCTGTTCGCCGACCTGCACGAAAGCCGCGGTGTGCAATTGTGTTTCGGTACTGGAGTGCAGCGCATCGACGGTTCCGACGGCCATGTGACAGCGGTCGTGGACGACTCGGGCACCCGCCTTCCCGCCGACCTCGTGGTCGTCGGCATCGGCGCCGTCCCCGACACCCGTCTCGCCCGCGATGCCGGGCTCACCGTCGACAACGGCGTCGTCGTCGACGAGTACCTGCGCACCGATGACCCACACATCTTCGCCGTCGGCGATGCGGCGTCGTTCCCCGGTCACCACACCGCCGGACGGGTGCGGCTCGAAGCCGTCCAGAACGCCACCGATCAGGCGCGCTGCGTCGCCGCGTCGATCTGCGGTGCGCCACTGCCCTATTCCGCGGTGCCATGGTTCTGGACGGTGCAATGCGGACGAAAGTTGCAGATCGCCGGCGTGCCCGCGACCGCCGAGGAGATGGTGCGACTCGGCGACCCGGTCGCGGACAAGGGCAGCATCCTCGGCTTCGTCGACAACTCCCTGGCGTGGGTCGAGAGCGTCGGCGCACCGGCCGATCACCTCGCCGCCCGCACGCTACTCTCCCACCGACCGGCCCCGCTCACACCGGATCGGGCCCGCGAACCAGGCTTCTCCCTCAAGGCTCACGCCAAGGCCGTGCGCGCTCAGCTCGACGTATCGGAGTCATTGGTTACGTTGTGACAGAACAGTTCTCCGCACCACTCACACCCAACGAGTTGTCCGATAACGCTGTTGGGAAAGCACTTCGCCGACTACGCTGGAGGAGTTGATCGAAGGAGTCTCAGTGACGAGCGCACCACCCGCCGGCCGCACCGCAGGCACCGCCCAGCCGCCGGTTGCATTCGCCACCGAGTCGGCGCTGGCGTGGCAGCGGGTGGTGTCGCGGTCGTTCGTGCCGTTGATGGTCGACGACCTCTCCGACGGTCATTTCGCGGGCACCATTCGGGGCCGCGTCATCGACGACGTCTTCTTCTCGCGGCTCGCCGTCACCCCGCACGAGGTCCATCGCACGCCGGCCCTCATCGAGGCGTCGGAACGGTTGTTCTACAAGATCACGCTGATGATCGACGGTGCCGGCGAGCTGGTGCAGGACGGGCGCACGGCGTTGATGTCGCCGGGCAGCATCAGCGTCTACGACACCGCGCGCCCCTATGACCTGCGGTTTGCCGGTGACATCGACGCCGTGGTCATCATGTTCCCCAGGGATCTGATCGACCCGAGCCCCGATCACGTCCGCGCGATCACCGCGATCTCGTTGGGCCGGGAGGAGTCACTGACGCGACTGGTGGCGCCGCTACTGACCGAGATCTCGACGGATTTCGCCTCGGTCGAGGGTCCGGCCGCGGCGCGGGTGGTGCGCACGACGATCGACCTGATCTCGGCGTTGCTGAGCACCGCGGCACTCGCACGGGCCGTCGAGAGCGGCTCGCCCGGGCACCTGCCCCTGATGCTGCGGATTCGCGAGTACATCGGCGAGAACCTGCGCAACAGTGACCTCAATCCAGACGCGATCGCGCGGGCGGTGTACATCTCGACCCGCCATCTGCACGAGGTGTTCCACGAGCAGGGCACGACGGTCTCGGCGTGGATTCGTGAGCAGCGTATCGAGGCCATTCGCCGCGACCTGGCCGATCCGATGCATGCCCATCGCGCGATCGCCGACGTCGCCGCTTCATGGGGCTACCCCGACGCCTCCCACTTCTCACGCACTTTCCGCAAGCAGGTCGGCATGTCGCCCAGCGCATTTCGCCGGGCCGCGCAGTGAGCGCGACCCGGCGACAGGCGTGGCGATCGGTCCGTGCGGCGCGATCAGTGCGGCGCAATCGGGTAGTCGATCACCACCGCACCGCCACTGGCATAGTTCGGCACATCGGCTTGTACCGCTTGACCTTCCGGTGACGACATCGCCGCTCCGAGCGCCGCGGCATCGGCGAAATCGCCTTCGAACACCGCGAAGTACGGGCTTTGCGGATCGGCGTTGATCGAGAGGCTGTGCCGCCAGTCGAGCAGCCCCGGCAGCGTCGCGGCGAGCGGGAGATGGGTGTTCTCGTAGTACTCGCGGAAGTGGTCGGGATCGTCCGGAGTCGGGTACAGCACAACGAGTTTGTGCATCAGGCGACCTTCCCGCTCGCCGTTGCCGCCCCCAGTGAGGCGTGCCGGGCGATCGCAGCGTCGACGCGCTCGGGGGTCGCCACCATGTCGCCGTTGCGGTGGGGGTGGCTGAAGTTCTCGGTGAATTCGTCACAGAGCGTGCGCATCTGGGACATCGCGCCCAATAGCTTCTGCAGATGCGGTGGCGTCGGGGTGGCGATCATGGTGTTGACCCAGGCGCTGAGTCCGTCGACGCGTTCGCGTCGGCGCAGGGCAACCTTCTTGGCGAACCGTTCGTCGACGATCTCGTCCTCGATGATCGCGTCGGCAACGACCTGCGCTTCGAAGGATGCCGAGTTCGCGCCCTGGCCGGTGACCGGGTCGACGGTCGAGTGCGCGTCGCCGAGCGCGAGAACGACCGTGCCGTCGTCGAGAAGCCGGTAGTCGTCGCGGATCACCGGCCGCACCGCGCCCTGCAGGATGTCGCCGGGCCGCATGAGCCTGAAGCGGGACTGATCGATGCGCTCGTAGACCGTCGGGTGATGCACCTTGAGTTTGGCGAGCAGCAGTTGCCGGTAGGCGTCGGGGTCGTCGGATTCCTTCTGCGTCATCAGGATCTCGAGATCGCCGCCGGGCACGTTCTCGCAGAGCAGCGCGCTGGCCCAGCCGTCGAAGGTGGTGATCGGCAGGTCGAGGAGTTCGCCGTGGCCGGGCGAGATGCTCATGGTCACCGCGCGCGGGTCGGTCTGCTCGACGCCGTCCCAGAATCCGACCGCGAGGTGACGCTGCGGCTTCGCGTACGGCGAGACGTCGGGTCGTTCGCCGAAGTACTCGCCGAACGACCGCTTGCCGGCGGCCACCACGACCAGATCATGCTCCCGGCCCAGCGCCGCGAAGTCCGACGGCTCGATGTTGCGGATCTCGATGGTGCCGCCGCGATTCTCGTATTCGGCCATCAATCTGGGCAGATAGATGCGGTAGTCGAGGACTCGGGAGGGGCGCAGGAAGTCGCCGCGGAAGACCGGCGGGCCGTCGGGCACGTTGAGGTGGTGGTAGTGGACCTGGTAGCCGTACTCCTCGGCGGGCCAGAAGTTGACGCCCATCGCCGCCTCGCGGGCGATGGTCGGCGCGTGGTGCGAAACGCTGTTCTGCGGTCGGCCCGCAGCCACCTGGTCGGCGGTCTGGTTGGTGTAGATACGCGTGGTCACCCCGGCCTGTTGCAGGAGCAGGGCGAGGTGTAATCCGGCGGTACCTGCGCCGATGATTCCGATGTCGGGCGTGTCTGGCATGTGACTCTCCTTGGTGACGCGTGCGCCGTGGGGCGCTCGACGACGATGTCGGTGGAGCCATGGTGCGCCGCCGGCGGGCGCTGTGACACCCACCTCAGGGCGTCTCGCTCTGTGACACACAACTCCCGCGCGCATCGTCAAGTCGGCTTCGGCGATGCCCCCAGCGCTCTGGACCCGGGGTGCACGAGACTGTGCATTCCGCGCGCGACGCGCTCAACAGCACGTTTGCCCATTGCCGCGGTGTCCGAGGCGGCCCTAACGTCTGCGGTCATCGCCCACCGGACCTTGTAGGAGACTCGCGATGACCCTCACCGACGCACCGCCCACCCCTCATCTGCGCGGCGGATTCGGCCGCTTCGCCACCGGCGTCGCCGTGGTGACCTTTGACGGCACCGACGCCGACGGAACCACCAAACGCCATGGGCTGACCGTCAATTCGTTCACCTCGGTGTCCATGGATCCGCCGTTGGTGTTGATCTCCATCCAGCGCAACGTCCGCGCACACGCCCTGTTGACCGGAAACCCGTTCACTGTCAACGTCCTCGGCGCCGAACAACGCGACCTCGCCATGCACTTCGCCGGTCGGCCCAACCAGGAACCCCGCTGGATCGAGGGCGACCACGCGCCCCGCCTGGCCGACACCGCCTCCTGGTTCACCTGCACCCCGTGGGCCGAATACGACGGCGGCGACCACACCCTGTTCGTCGGCCGCGTCGAGGACTTCGGCTACCGCACCGGCGACTGCCTGGGCTTCCTCGACGGCGGGTTCGTCACCGTCCGGCCGTGATGCCCTTGGGCGGCCGAGGTTCTCCCCTCCGGACGTCCTCCGGCACCCCGCTCCTCCTCCCCTCCCCCCGATGGTCGAGGTGCGAGGCGCCCCAGGCGCCGAGCCTCGAGACCCCGCACGACGACAACGCACTTCACTCCCGCAGGATCGACGTCATCTTCTTCCCGCGCGCCACCTCGTCGACGAGCTTGTCCATGTACCGGATCTTCTGCATCAGCGGGTCCTCGATCTCTTCGACGCGGTACCCGCAGATCTTGCCGGTGATCAACGACGCATTCGGATTCATCTGCGGCGCGTCGGCGAAGAAGGCCTCCAGATCCACCTCGGCGTCGACGGCTTTCTGCAGCCCGTCGGCGTCGTAACCGGTGAGCCAGCAGATGACCTGATCGACTTCGGCCTGCGTGTGCCCTTTCCGCTCGACCTTCTGCACGTAGAGGGGATAGATGCTGGCGAACGGCATCCGGAGGAGTCTGTCGGCAGGCATGCTGTGGTCCTTCGCGGGTGGGCGGTTTGTCTGATCCGAACCTACTCTTCCACGTCCACTCCGTGACGAACCGCGAAGCCACCGAGGTCATCGTCATAGCCTTGTCCGAGCATCCTCAACCGCCACTGGGTCTTTCGTCGGTAGATCTCTGCGATGATCATCGACCGTTCAGTAGTCGCAGCGTCCAGCACGGCGGAGACAACGGTGGCGTTCGGGGTATCGACACTGACCGACAGAGCACCCAGCTCTCCGAATGTCATCTCTTCGATCGCGGCGCCGATGGTGATGCGCGCGACCTCGGCGGGCACGGACTGCAGGTCGACATGGACACCTTGTTCACAGTCACCGTCGATGGACAGAGTCAATGCGCCATCGGGACTCGCCGGTTGATTGAAGAACACGAACTCATCATCGGACAACACTTTCTCGTCGTCACCGAGTTCAAAGGCGACGACGTCGACCTCAGGCGACTTGGCTCGCGCAGCCGTCCATGCCACGTTCACGGTGAACGTCATGAGACCGGCGGGGAGGTCGATCACCGCGCCAGGAGGCATCATTGCGGGCGTCCACTCCTGTTGTGATGAGTCGGCGTCGTCGTGCTTCTCAGCCGGATCGCTGCCGATCCCTAGCGCAGCGTCTATGTGGTGCATCTCGAGGATCGTCAACGATCGGTCACGAACTCTGGGCATCCGTGGATCCCCAGCCCCACCGTCGAGGAGCAGTACGTCGGTCACCCCCGCGGTCAGATTGATTGCCGGTGCCGCACCCAATTGAACGATCCGCGAACGCATCACGGTCGCCTCGACATGACTACCGCCCATCACCAGCACCCGGCGGCCGGCCCATGGGCCCCGGACAGGAGTCGCTGGCGCCGGCTCGACCGACGGAGCATCGATGATCGTCACGACCTCGATCGACTCCGGTGCCGATTTGAGCACTCCAGCAACGATATCCGAGCAAAGACGCAACACCGTGCTCTCGTCGACCACAGTGATACCCAGCTCAGCCGCACGCTGGAGCTTTCGCGAGTCCGGCGCATCCTGGTTGGCCACGACCAGGCCGGTCCTGCCACTGATACTGTTCATCACGTCGAGCCCGGCGTCCGACAGGCGCCGACCCAACTCCGTACGCGGCAATCGAGTTGGACCAGTGATCACGACCTTGGTGCCCTGAATCAAACCGACCGTCGACCTATAGCGTCCCGGATCACGCCAGGGGCAGGGCACGCGCGTCACTTTGTCGGGATAGGCACGAGACGCGCCCGCACAGCCAACGATCGGAAGACCGAGCCCCAAGGAATTCGCAAGGTCAACGCAGTGGCGAAAGACCTCCGCCAGTGTCTTGACGTCGTCGCGCGCATCGTGGGCGCTTGCCTGTGGGATACCCCAGTACGCCGCGAGCGTCCCCAACTTCACGTTGGGTACGTTCAACTGCAATCGCCGCGCAAGCGTGACAGTGCACAAGCGATGACTGATCGGCAACGTCGTACCGAATCGGCGTGCCTCTTCGACGAGGAATCCGTGGTCAAAAGAGGCATTGTGCGCGACGAGCGTTCGCCCGGCGAGCATGCGATCCAGATGCGGCAGAGTTGCGTCGAACGTTGGTGCGCCACGTAAGCGCTTGCGAGTCAGGTGATGAATGTGCACCGGACCGGGATCACAGTCCGCGTCAAGGAGAGTCGCGTACTCTTCCTGCACTCTCCCGGACGAGTCCAACGTCATCGCCGCCAGGCTGAGCACCCGGTCGCGCCGTGCACTCGTCCCGGAGGTTTCGACATCGACCAGGACCCACTCACCCATCTCGCCTCCGCTTTGCCATGCCCAACTTCGCGGGCTGTCTACTTGCTGATTCTCTCGCAGCGGGCCGACACGGCAGCGGAGATCACGTGTCGTCTGTTCAGGGGGATTCTCGAGATATCCCTGACAACAGCCGCATGGCAACGGGCATCAGCGGACTCTACGAGCAACTCTCACGTACTGCTCCGCACGATCAGCTCCGGTTCCAGCAGCACCGACTCCGGCTCCTCACCGGCAAGCACCTGCATCAGCAAACCCACGGCACGCCTGCCCATCTCGTGCATCGGGGAGCGGATCGTCGTCAGCGGCAGTGCCCCGGCCGCAGCCAGTGGGGTGTCGTTGTAGCCCACGAGCGCGACGTCGTCGGGGACGCGTAACCCCGCGTCACGCAGCGCGCCGAGCGCACCCAGTGCGGCAAAGTCGTTGGTGGCGAACAGCGCATCCGGCACCTCACCTCGCTCGAGGATCTGTTCGACCGCTCGCCGGCCACCGGCGGGGTCGAATCCCGAGAAGATGACGGCCGACTCGGGAACCTCGATGCCGTTGTCGGACAGCGCTTCCACCGCACCACGCGTGCGGTCTCTGGCCGTCGAGGTGAACTCCAGGCCCGCCACGACGCAGACCTTCTTGCGGCCGGGGGGGG
>NZ_MVPX01000080.1:0-25404 GCF_002043085.1 Gordonia sp. i37
CGGGGCCCCCCGCCGCCACCGATGTCCCTCGAACAGATCGGCTCGTCACCGACCATCACCTTTCCCGGCCAACAGGGGGAGGTGTCGCTGTCGATTCCGGTGCCCGACAATCTGAATCCCGACGAACTGCGTGGCACGGTGTCGTTGCCGTCGTTCGTCACCGGCGGCACCGTCGACGTCGTGCAAGGGTCGCGGTTGATCTCGCGGACCCCGATCCCGACCGCACCGAACGCGCAGATCGTCCTGCCACTGGCCGGTGTCACCGTCAGCGCAGACGCCGCAGACATCACGTTGCGCGCCTATCTGACCGTTCAGGGAATCTGCCAATTCGAGCCCGACAATGCATTCACCCTCTCCGGTGCGGTGGTGTCGTTCACCGGGCGAGAATCCATTCCGCAGACCGTCGCGCAATTCCTGCCGCCGATTCTTCGGCAATTGACCCTCGTCATTCCCGACGACGTGAAGCAGGCCGAGGGCGCAGCGGCCGTGGACCTCGCCGCGGCTGTCGTCGCGCACTACGGAACCGCGTCGGTGCCGGTGACCACCGTCGCGCGTCCCCGCTCGGATCTCACACCGCCCACGGCTCCCGGGCCGCTCGAACGTCAGATCGTCATCGACTCGTCGGCACCGGCGGGGCTGTCGTTGCGCAGCGGCCCGCAGGGCTCGGCGTATCTCGTCGTCGGGGGTCCCGCCGATCAGCTCGTCGCCCAGGCGCGCATGCTGACCAGCAATCTCGCCTCGATCGCCGCGAGTTCGTCGGCGGTTGGCGGCCCCCTCTTCGACGCCCCGCAGCTCGCGCCGGACGTGCAGACCCTCGCCGATCTCGGCATCGGTGACCAACAGGTCGTCTCCAACACCTGGCCGTCGATCTCGGTGGGGATCGATCAGACCCGGTTGGGCCGTCCGTCCAAGAACATCCGGATCCAGCTGATCGGCTCCTACGCACCGGCCGGTGGTGACAACGCCGTGATCTCGGTGCGCATCGGCCGGCGGGTCATCGCAACACTGCCGACGGACTCCTCGGGGACCTTCAACAGCTGGGTCGACCTGCCCGACAACTCGGTCACCCGCTTCACCCAGCTCACCGTCACGCTCGAGCGCGGCGGGGTGAACGAGGGCTGCGGGAACGGCTCGCGCTCGAGTCTGTCGTTGAGTTCGGCCGGCGAGATCACCAGCGACGTCGCCGATCCGCCGCAACCGGCCGGACTCGGATCGGTCCCCGAATCGTTGATGCCGTGGGCCAAGCTGGCCTGGACCAAGGGCGATGTCGGCGACGTCAGCCGCGGTGTGGAGATCGCCGCCGGTCTGCAGCGGCTGTCGGTCGTCCCGCTGGGGCTCGACGTGGTGTCGATGGCCGACGCCGCATCGTCGCAGCAGCCGGCCGTGCTGATCTCGGCCGATGGTCGGGGCCTGCCCGATCTGACCCTGCCGGTCAGCTCGTCGGGCGGCACGGTGACGGTGCATGCCGCGAGCGGGTCGTCGGCGCAGATCACCCTGACCCCGGCGCTGCGGTACGGATCGTTGCAGGCGACGCAGTCCGGCGACCGGACCGTCCTGGTGGCGACGTCCACCGGGGACGGCTCCGATCTCGATGACCTGCTGCGCTGGCTCGACGACGACAACCGGTGGACATCGATCTCCGGGGATGCGCTGATCAAGGTGCGTGATCAGGACCCGGTCTACGTCGACGCCGCGGCGTCGACCCCGCCTCCGTCGGCGTCGTCGGGGCTCGGTACGGGTGCGACGATCGGCATCATCGTCGGCGTGCTCGTCGCCGCGGTCGTGGTGGCCGGCGCGGTGATCCTGGTGCTGCGTCGCCGCCGGTCCGCCGCCGGTGTCGCCGACAGCGCCCCGGACAAGCGGTGATGGTCCCACCATGACGGTGACCGAGCCGACCACCCCGCCGCCGGCGCCCGCCCGGCCGGGTGTGTCGCTGCGCCCGGCCGACCATCCGTCGGTGGTGCTCGCGGTGCGCTGGCTGGTTCTGGCCGCGCTCACCGCCATCGCCTTCCGGGTCACCATCCTCGCGGTGCTGGCGGAGATGCGTGCGCTCACGCTCATCATCTACGTCCCGGTGCTGCTGGCGCTGGTGCTGATCGCGGCGATCGGCAAGTCCTGGCGTCCCACCCCGGAACCGCCGATCTACGACCGGCAAACCGACACCATCGTCGGGGCGATCGTGTTGCTGTTGTCGGTGTCGGTGCAGTTCATGGTCAATCCCCGATACTCGCAGGCCTACATCACCGCGCACATGGACCTGCTGGCGTTGTGGTTGTTCGTGCTCGGCGGGGCGATCGTGATGTTCGGTCTGCGACCGGTGATGCGGTTCCGGTGGACCTGGGCGCTGGCGCTGCTGATCTGGCCGGTACCGATGCGGGTGATGATCCTCACCGCGGGCGGCGGCCCGGTCGCCGCGGGCGCGGTGATGGTCGTCGTCGCCGCGATCGCGACACTCATCGCCGTCGGACGCAACCGTCGCCGGGCCTTCATCGGCGCCGCACTGTCGTTGGTCACCGGACTGGCGATCCTGATCGTGATGCACGTCTATGTCGAAGGCCTGCAGCGAATTCTGCTGGTGGTGGTGCCTGCGGTGGCCGCGGCGCTGATGTCGTCGCTGGTGATGTACTTCGACTACCGCAACCGGCATCGGCTGGGCTGGTCGCCACTGGGACGCAACGTCCATCCGCCGACGCTCGCCCGGGTCCGCAGGCCCGGGCTGCTGTTGCTGCTGGCGACCGTCGCCATCGCCTTCATCCCGGTTCCGGTGACGGCGTCGAGCTGGCCGAGCGCGACCATTCCGGGCATGTCGGTGGGTGTGCCGCTGGCCCTGCCCGCCGACTGGCGGCAGGAGTCGGTCAGCCGGTACGACTGGGCGGCGCGCTTCTACAGCTCGGGATCGGTGATGTACCGGCAGATGGTCGTGCAGCGGCAGGGCAGTTCCCGGTTCGACAAGCAGTCCCGGCCGCGGCGGGTGGCCGTCGACTCCGTGGACACCGGGCGTCCGCTGTCGCTGCAGACCTACCCCTACATCTTTCGTTACGACATGGTCGGCGACCGGTTCGGTCCCTCGGTGGAGGTGCCCATGCCGCACGGTGTGCGCGCCTGGATGTGGACGGTGATCGACGACACCCGCTATCTCAGCTACACCGTCGTGTCGTGGTGGTGGAACAACGGTGACCTCACCCAGCAGGTCGTGCTGTGGTCGGTCGACAACCACGAGACCGACGCCTACTTCCCGGCGCCGACGTACACCGTGGTCGGCAACGTCAACACCATGTTCACCGTCCTGTTCCGCGGGAACGCGGCCATCCGCGACACCACCCCCACGTACAAGGACCGGGATCTGTTGGTGGGCTTGGCCGTCGGCATCGTCGACGCCCAGGTCGAAGCGGCCGGACGGGAGGCCGGGACGTGAGTGCCGAGGACACCGGAGCGCCCGTGCGGGCCCGGCATCGCTCCGACGCCGACCCGCGGAGCCGCTGCACCCGGCCGACGCGTCCGGTCGCCGAGTTGCTCGTCGACGAGGACTATCGTCAGCAGGCCCTCTACGACGCGGTCGAACGACTCCGCGACGCCGACGCCGACGCCTCGGCCTCCACCGCGTTCTCCCGGCCGCAGAAGTACGGCGGCCTGGCCCTGCTGCTCGTCATCGTCGTGTTGGTCGGCTTCTTCCCGATCCCGACGCTGGCCACCCTGATCGGCATCGCCACCGTCGCCTACGTGGTCACGCTGATCGACCGCCTCGTCATCTTCCGGCGCGGCCTGGTCAACGGGGCCATCGCCGTCTCCGACGAGCAGGCCCGCGCCCTGTCCGACGACGACCTGCCGCCCTACACCGTGCTCGTGCCCGCCTACGGTGAACCCGAGGTCGTCGGCGACCTGATCAAGGCGGTCGAATCGATCGAGTATCCGCGCGACAAATTGCAGGTACTCCTGCTGCTCGAGGAGGACGACGAACCCACCATCCGGGCTGCGCGCGCCATGGAGGACGAGGGCGGCGTGGTGACGGTGGTGCTCACCCCGCCGGCGCAGCCGCGCACCAAACCCAAGGCGTGCAACTACGGTCTGAACTTCGCCACCGGCGACATCGTCACCATCTTCGACGCCGAGGACAAACCCGACCCGCTCCAATTACGCAGGGCAGTCTGGGTTTTCCGCACCATCGGCGACGATTCGGTGGTGTGCGTGCAGGGCAAGCTCAGCTTTCACAACGCCACCGACAACCTGCTGACCCGCTGGTTCACCGCCGACTACGGCATCTGGTTCGGGTTCCTGCTGCCCGGCATGATGGTCAGCCGCGCCCCGATCCCGTTGGGCGGCACGTCGAATCACTTCCTGCGTGATGTGCTCGACGACATCGGCGCGTGGGATCCGTTCAACGTCACCGAGGACGCCGACCTCGGCGTGCGCATCGCCGACAGCGGATACCGCACCGCCGTGCTGGATTCGGTGACCCTCGAAGAGGCCAATGTCGATGCGATCAACTGGGTTCGGCAGAGATCGCGCTGGTACAAGGGTTACATGCAGACGTGGCTGGTGCACATGCGTCACCCGATCACGTTGTGGCACATCCTCGGTCCGGTGGCGTGGGTCCGATTCACCTTCCTCATCGCGGGCACCCCGCTCATCGCGTGCATGAACATGGTCTTCTGGTTGATCCTGATCATGTGGATCGCCGGCCAGCCACCCGTTGTCGCGCACCTGTTCTGGGGTCCGATCTACTATCTGTCGTTGCTCTCGCTGGTCTTCGGCAACGGCTCGGCGCTCTACATGAACCTGATGGCCATCCGCGAGGACGACCGCAGCGAACTGGTGGGTTCGGCACTGCTGGTCCCGGGGTACTGGATTCTGATGAGCATCGCCGCGATCAAGGGGATGTGGCAGATCCTGTTCAATCCGTCGTACTGGGAGAAGACGGTGCACGGGTTGGCTTCCGGCGGCGAGGAGACCGGTTCGGGTGGTGGCGCATGACCCGAAATTGGGTGCTGGTGCTGTTCGTGGCGATGTTCGCGCTCTACTGCGGGGTGGGCCTGTACCTGGCGGTCGATGTGCACCTGTACTTCGGCGACGCACTCTCGCGGGTGCAGTCCGCACAGTCGGTGTTGTTCAGTCGCAGTCCGCATCTGGCGGCCATCGGATTCGTCTTCACGCCGCTGACGGCGATCGTGCAACTCCCGCTCACCGCACTGACCCCGTGGATTCCGCAGATGACCACCGACGCGGTCTCGGCGGTGATCATGTCCTCGGCGTTCATGGCCGGATCGGTGATCCAGGTGTCCGGGGTCGCCCGCGACCGCGGCCTCGATCCGGTGGTGGCGACGCTGGCGACCGCGTGTTACGCGCTGAACCCGATGATCGTGCTCTACGGCGCCAACGGCATGAGCGAGGCGCCCTACCTGTTCTGCCTCGCGTGGGCGGCGCGGCGGCTCATACGATGGGTCGACACCGATGACGTCCACGAATTGGCGGTCGCCGGAATAGCATTGGCGTTGAGCTACCTCACTCGCTACGACGGTGGTGCGGCGGCGCTGGCGAGCACGATCGGGGTCGCCTGGGTCAGTTTCTTCCGCGCCGATCGCACCAAACGGGTCAGTCGTACCTTCCTCGACGCCGTGCTGGTGGCCGCGCCGTCCGGTGTGGCATTCATCGCATGGGCCTTCACCGGTTGGCTCATCACCGGAAATGCGTTCGCGCAGTTCTCCTCCGAATACGGCAACGCCGCCATCATCGAGCAATCCGGGGGCAGTGGCTCCAACGGTGCGGGTGAGGCGCTGCGATTCTCGATGACCGAGTTGGCGATCCTCGCGCCCCTGTTGCCGCTGCTGGCGGTGCTCGTCCTGGTCGTGCGAGCCCGGCACCGCCGTTTGTACGCGGTGTTGGTGCCGCTGGCCATGATCGGCGCGGTGCTCGCGTTCCAGGTCTACACCTACGCACGGGGTTCGACGTTCGGTTTCCTGCGGTTCTACATGACGGTGATCCTGCTCGCCGCACTGGTCTCGCTGTTGGCCGTGCCCGCACGACGCCAGTCGCCGTATCGTCGGCAGGGTCCGCGCACCACTCTGGTGGCCCACTGGACCGGGGGACCGATCCGGCGATACGTGTTCTCCGGCACCATCGCGGTCATGGTGATGCTGGTGTCGTTGCCCACCACGGCATTCGGGATGACCTCGCCGAAGTACGCGCCGCAGGAGTTCGCGCTGTCGTCGGTGGTGTGGCCGCGCCCGGATTCGGTCTCGCAGCGCCATCTCGACGAACGACGGATCGTGCGCAGCTTCTCCACCGAACGGACCCTCGCCCGCTACCTCGACTCACTCGACCTGCCCGACGGCAGCGTGCTCACCGACACCGTCTACGGATTCGCCGTCGTCGTGCAGTCGCGACGGCCCAAACAATTCGTCATCCCGTCCGACTCCGACTTCGTCGAGGTCCTCAACGACCCCAAAGCCGCAGGGGTGCAATACATGCTGGCGGTACCCGCGTCCGGACGAGGCCTGTCCGACGCCCTCAATCAACGCTATCCGACGCTCTACGAGAACGGTGCGCAGATCGCCGTGCGGGTCCTCGACGTGCGCAACCAGGGGGCCGACCTGCCCGACTGGCGGGTGTACCGGGTGACCGGGAGTCGGTCGGGCTGAGGGACACCGATCGAGCGACGTGGGGCGACTCAGACGATCGCCTGGTCGACGACCCGCCACGCGGGGTCGTCGTAGCCGATGTCGTAGGTGCACTCGTCGGGGCGCGGATCGGGGACGAACGCCCACAGCAACACCCCGGCGACACCTTCTCGCCGGATGTCGGCGAGGCGGGTGCGTAGTTCGGCGGCGCGGGTCGAGATCGACAGGCACGAACCGGCCTTGATGCCGAGTTCGTTGACGACGATCGGCTTGCCGAGGCGGTGCGCCAACGCGATTCGCGCGCTTAGGTCGCTGCCCGCGGGTGGGATGCCCTCGTCGTTGCGATAGTCGTGGTAGTCGAGTACGTCGAGATGCGGCGACTGCGCGACGATGTCCATGTCGGTGCCGGTGGTGCCGCATTGGTCGCCGCCGGTGAAGCCGGCGAACATGGGGTGGCGCCGATCGATGTCGCGCAAGGCGGCCCCGGCGGCATCGAAGAAGTCGCGCAGAACCTGCGCCGCGCCGGGTTGGCAGGTGCGGTGTGCCAGGTCGCAACCGCCTGCGCCGCAGCTGCTGGTCTCCGGCTCACCGACGAGTTCCCAACCGGCGAGCGATGTTTCGCCGGCCCAGCGCTTCACCGCGATCGACATCCAGTCGGCGTAGGTCATCCCACCGACGGCGCGGGTGGTGCGCCATCCGTCGGTGTACCAGGACCGGTCCTTGAACACCCCGTCCTCGCAATCGCCCGACGAGCCGGTCAACACCGGCAGCACCATCTGGTGGTGCCGCTTGGCGGCTGCGAACACGGCATCGAGCGGGCCGAAATCCAGTCCGCCGGTGTGTTTGTTGACCGCGAACATCGCATACAGGTTGAAGCGGGTGAGGGCGCGCGGCGGCAGTGCGCCGAAGTAGCGGTCCAGATCCACCTCGGCCCCGCACCCGGCGTTCACCGCCCAGTTGGTGCCGAGCTGATAGGCGTTGAATCCGGAAGGCCACCACGGCGTTCCGTCGAGGTGCAGACCGGTGGGGGTGGTGTCGACACGTCCGGCGAAATGTGTGGTCTCGGCACCGGATTCGGAACCCGGGTTGAGGTAGCTGCAGGCGTTGAGCCCGAACAGGACCACGGCCAGCACCAGGCTGATCACCGTGGTTCGTACGCGAGTGCGACCGTTCGGCACACCGCGCAGCCTACTCCGGTGACTATTGTCGCGGAGGTGAGACGTCAACCGTGGCACCGAATACTCGCTTCCGTCGTCGGCGCCGTTGCCTGCGCCGTACTGCTCGTCGGCGTGGCCGGCTGCGGCGACGAGTCGTCCTCTGCGACGGGTTCGGAGCCGAGCACGTCCCTGTCGCCATCGTCCCTGTCGCCATCCGCCACGGCGCCATCCACCCCGTCGCCGGATGCTTCCTCGCCCACCGCTTCGTCACCGTCGTCGTGGATCGAGCCGACGGCGTCCCCGACGACCGATCCGGTGCACCTGCCGCCGTACATCGATCACGTGCAGTGGGTGCAGACGCAGGTCGGGCCGAGCCTGCAGATCTATCCGACGCCCTCGGGTCGCAAGACGACCTCCGACAACGGCGCCGACGTCGCGTGGGCCGAGGTGCTCGCGCTGGCGCCCAACGCCGACACCCCGGGGATGCGCGCCCAGTTCGACTGCCACTGGACCTACGCGCGGATCGTCGCGCCCGACAAGCCGAGCTGGAACATCGAACCCGACCGCCCGGTGGTGTCGCAGCAGGAGATGATCAACACGATGTGCAACCCGGGCGGGCCGGAGGAGTGACACCTCGGCGCCGGTGGTGGGGTCAGGTGCGGGTGGCGTGTGTCCGCCGGGAGCCGATCGCCCGGCACACGAGGTAGATCACGAACGAGATCGTGGTGACGAACACCGAGACCGGTAGTTGCGGCGCCAACGAGAGCAGCAGACCGCCGACGGCGGCGATCTCGGCGAATAGCACCGACAGGCCCAGCACGACCGTCGGATTGGCGCTCAGGCGCGCGGCGGCGGCGCCGGGGGGGATCATCAGCGACATCACCAGCAGCGCCCCGATGATCTGCACGCCCTGCGCGGCGGCGAGGCCGACGAGGATCGCGAACACCACCGACAGCACACGCATCGGCACGCCGCGCGCCTGCGCGACCCGGGGGTCCAGCGAGGCGAACAACAGCGGACGGTAGATGACGGTGAGGACCACCAGCACCACGGCGGTGGTGATCGCGATGGCGGTCATCCCGTGCACGCCGACACTGACGACCTGCCCGGTCAGCAGCGCGAAGCCGGCACCGATGCGGCCGTAGAGTGCCAGGAACAGCACGCCCAATCCCAATCCGAAGGCCATTACGACGCCGATCACCGAATCGCGTTCGCGGGCACGATTTCCCATGAAACCGAAGACGGCGGCGGCGAGGACCGCGCCGATCACCCCGCCGAGATTGATGCTGACACCGGCGAGCAACGCCGCGGCGGCGCCGGTGACCGACAGTTCGCTGGCGCCGTGCACCGCGAATGACATCTGCCGCGACACGATCAGTGGGGCGAGGACGCCGGAGAGTGCGCCGAGCAGCGCCAGCGCGATGAGCGCCTGCCAGACGAAGTCGTAGTGCAGCAGTCGCGCGGTCTCGGCGAAGTCCCAGAAGTCGCGGAGTTCGACGTCGGCGGCCACGACGGTACGGGCGGCCAGAACGGTACTCACAGGCCCGGATGCTCCTCGTCGGCGTGGCAGTGTGCGATGCCCTCTTCGCCGCCGACGACGAGGAGGCGGCCGTTGACGCGCACCACCTCGACGTGACTGCCGTAGAGCGCCGAGAGTGTCGCCGTCGTCATCACCTTCTCCGGCGGCCCCGCGAGGAACTGGCCGCCGACGAGGTAGAGCACCCGGTCCACATACGGCATCACCGGGTTGATCTCGTGCGTCACCAGGACCACTGCGGTGTGTGCGGTGCGCCGGCGACGGTCGATGAGTTCGACGACGCGTTCCTGGCTGGCCGGGTCGAGGCTGGCCAGCGGCTCGTCGCAGAGCAGCAACTGCGGATCGGTGGTCAGCGCCTGCGCCACCCGCAGACGTTGCTGTTCACCGCCGGAGAGCAGCCCGACCGGGGCATCGGCGTAGGCGGTCGCACCGACCTCGGCGAGTGCGGCGTCGACGATGCGTCGGCGTTCGAGTCGCCCGCGCAGACCGATACCCCACCGCGCCCCGTCGACGCCGAATCCGACCAGGTCGCGGGCACGCAGGGCCATGGTGTCGGCGTCGTCGGCGTGCTGCTGCGGGATGTAGCCGACGGCGTCGGTGACGTCGAGGTCACCGGCGCTCAACGGGTACTGGCCGAGCAGGGTGCGCAGGAACGACGTCTTGCCCGAACCGTTCGGACCGAGGACGGCGACGAACTCGCCGGCCTCGATCGTCAGGTTCAGGTCGTCCCAGAGCACCCGCTCGCCGAAGGCGAGCTGCGCGTGGCGAAACGAGGCGACCGGGATCGGCGTTGCGGGGCTCGGGGTGGCGGGGATCGGGCTGGTCATCAGGCTCCGGACGAGTTCAACGCATTCGCGAGGGCCTCGACCTGACCGCGCTGCCAGACGACGTAATCGCTGACACCGTCGGGCAGCGTTTCGGTGAACTTCACGACCGGTACTTTCGCACCTTGGGCGACGGTGAGCAACGCCTCGGTCACCGTGTCGACGGCCTGGGTGTTGTAGATGAAGGCCTTCACGGTGCGGGAGGTGAGCAGGTCCTGCAGGGCGGCGCGGTCGGCGGCCGAGGGTGACTGACCCTCCTCGACGGCTGCGGTGAAGCCGGCGGGGGAGACGTCGGAGAGTCCGGCCTCGGTGAGCAGGTATCCGGCCAGCGGTTCGGTCTGGGCGACCTTGGTCCCGTTGTGGGCGGCCTTGATCTGGCTCACCTGATTGCGGACGGCGGCGAGTTCGGTGTTGAAGCGCAGGGCATTGGTGCGGTAGGTCTCGGCGTGAGCGGAGTCCTTGGCGGCCAACGCCTCACCGAGCTTGGTGGCGACCTGTCCGACGACGGCCAGGTTGTAGAAGACGTGCTCGTTGACCTCGTGCGAGTGACCCTCGTCGGTGCCGGTCTCTTCGGTGGACTCCTCGTGACCGCCCTCCATGATGTCGAAGGCGTTGATCACCGTGCCGGAACTGTTCTTGGCGGCCTGCTCCATGTACTCGTCGTAGTGGCCACCGTTCATGAGGATCACCGAGGCGTCGGCGACCTTCGCGGTGTCCGACGCCGACGGCTCGAACTCGTGCGGGTCGTCGGCGCTGTTGGTGAACAGCGCGGTGACCTCGGCGTCGTTCCCGGCCACCGCGGAGGCCACCGAACCCCACACGTTGGTCGAGGTGACCACGGTCGGTTTGCCGCCACTCGACGAGCCGCCGCCGTCGTCCGAACAGCCCGACAGGACCAGGGCCGCGGCGGTCAGCAGACCTGCGGAGGCGACCAATGCACGCTTCATGGAGTAGCACCCTTCGCGAAAACGACAATCGTTACCGAATGCAGTGTAGGGGACGGCATTCGTCGCGACGAATCGGCGCCCGTTCGCCGGTGGGTGCGGTTTACGCGGGAGGGTGCGAAGGAAGGACGACCGGCACGACGAAGCGGGTGAGCAGGTCGCGTTCGGTGTCGGCGTCGGGCGCGGGGGCGGCCAGCAGGGAGACCATCACCCGCACCAGCCAGCCGGCTCGATCGGAGAGGTCGGTGTCGGGGAGTTCGTTGTCACCGAGTTCGTTGTCACCGAGTTCGGGTGCCAGCCGGGCGAGGATGCCGGTGGCCAGGGCGTCGATCGCCGGCGAGAGCAGCGCCAGCTGGGTCGACGTGCCGGCCATCTCGGCGTCGAACCATGTGGACAGAGCCGGGTTCCGGCGCACCCCGGACAGTGCGGTCTCGATCGCGGCGACCAGCCGATCGGCCGGGGTGCCGACCGCGCCGATGCGTTCGGCGACGTCGGCGCCGATGATGGTCGCCGTGCGCTCGACGTAGGCGGCCAGCAGGCGGTCGCGGCCGGGGAAGTGGCGGTAGAGGGTGGCGCGCGAGCAGCCCACCGCATCGGCGACATCGCGCATGGTCACCGAGGCCACCCCGCGCGCGACGAACAGCGACTCGGCGGTGTCGAGGATGCGCGTGGCCGCCAGATCGGCGCGGTCGGCGGCCAGCCAGTCGGTGGGCGAGGTCATCGGTGGACCGGGCCGGTCCGGAACGGGACGCGGGTCGGTCGTCGGACGTAATGTCCTGCCGCCCATTCGATTCCGTCGACATCGATCTCGAACTCGGGGAAGCGGGCGAGGAGTTCGGTGAGCGTGACGTCGGCCGCCATCCGCGCGGCGGCCGCGCCGAGGCAGTGGTGGTCGCCATGGCTGAAGGTGAGGATGCCGCGCGGACGACGCGTGACGTCGAGGGCCTCGGCGTCGGCGCCGAAGACCTCCGGGTCGCGGTTGGCCGCGGCGTAGCAGAGCAGCACCTTGCGGCCGGCGGGGATCTCGACCGGACCGTCGGGGGTGTCGTAGCGCACCGGACGGGTCGTCGAGCGGCATAGCCCCTGCACCGGGGAGGTCAGTCGCAGCAGCTCTTCGACGGCGTCGCCGATGAGTGAGGGGTCGGCTACGAGTTGTGCACGCTGATCGGGATGTTCGGACAGTAGCGCCAGCGAGCCGCCCAGCAAGCCCGTCGTGGTGTCGTTGCCGCCGGCGATCATGGTGAACACGAACGCGAGGATCGAGACGAGGCCGGCGTCGTCGTCGGCGCGTCCGGCGGCGACGAGGGTGGAGACGGTGTCGGAGCCGGTGGCGCCTTCGGTGCGGCGCTGCGCGATGAGGTCGGCGAAGTAGCCGAGCAGTTCGCCGGTCGCGGCGCCCGCGGTTCCCGCACCCGGGTCGGCGGTCCCGCCGACTGCGCCGACAATGGCCTCGGTCCACTCGTCGAATCGTGCCCAATCCTTCTCCGGCACACCGAGATAATGCGCGACCAGCATGCTCGGCAACGGTTTGAGGAGCAGGTGTGCGATGTCGACGGGGGTGGCCGGTCCGTGATCGGCGATTTCGTCGAGGCGGGTGGTCACGAAGTCGTGGATCCGCGGCCGGATCGACTGCACCTGACGAGGGGTGAAGCCGCGCGCGACCAGAGCGCGGAAGGCGGTGTGGCCGGGCGGGTCCTGCATGACCATCGGTGGGTTGTCGGCCATGCCGATGGCCTCGATCTCACCGTCGACGACGGTGAGTCCCGCCGCCGAGGAGAACGTCGTCGGGTCGGTGGCCGCGGCCATGACGTCCGCATGCCGGGTCAGAACCCAGAAGTCCGCGCCGGACGGGTCGTCGGTGACGTGATGGACCGGGGACTCGGCACGCAGGCGCGCATACATGCCGAAGGGGTCGCGCCATTGCGCGCCCGAGCGCAGGCGGAAAAGCGGTTCGTGAGACGTTGCAGTCGTCATGTAGTGATAGTGAGACACTCTTGCCAATGTGTCAACGTCCGAGTCGAGAACTGTGGGGCATGTGGACCACACACGGTGGGTGGTCGTGGCCGTCCGGACGGGGGCGCTGACCCGAGCCGTCGCCGTGTGCTTCTCTAAGCTGAAGGGATGAGCTCGTCACGGCCCCGGCGCATCGCGTTGATCTCGGTGCACACCTCGCCGTTGGCGCAGCCCGGTACCGGCGACGCGGGCGGGATGAACGTCTACGTCTGGCAGACGGCACAGCGTCTGGCCCGGCGTGGGGTGAAGGTCGAGATCTTCACGCGGGCGACGTCCTCGGCGGATGCCCCCACGGTGGCGGCCGCGGACGGGGTCACCGTCCGACACATCGTGGCGGGACCGTTCGAGGGGCTCGACAAGCGGGATCTGCCCGCCCAGCTCTGTGCGTTCACCGCGGGGGTGCTGCGCGCCGAGGCGATGCAGCGGCCCGGCTATTACGACCTGATCCATTCGCACTACTGGTTGTCGGGACAGGTGGGGTGGCTCGCCCGGGAGCGGTGGGGCGTGCCGTTGGTGCATACCGCGCACACGCTGGCTGCGGTGAAGAACGCCTCGCTGGCGAAAGGGGATGCGGCCGAACCGCGGTTGCGGGTGATCGGCGAGCAGCAGGTGGTTGCGGAGGCCGATCGGCTCGTGGCCAACACCGACACCGAACGCAACGAGCTGATCACCATGTACGACGCCGACCCCGGCCGAGTGGATATCGTGACTCCCGGTGCCGATCTCGACTGCTACACACCGGGTTCGCGCTCCGATGCGCGCGCAGAACTCGGACTGCCGGCCGAGGCGAGCATCGTGACGTTCGTCGGTCGTATCCAGCCTCTCAAGGCTCCCGACGTCTTGCTCGCCGCCGCGGCGCCGCTGATCGAGCGGCAGCGGGCGACGGGCCGTCGGCCGGTCCACGTATTGATCGTTGGCGGACCGTCGGGCAGCGGACTCGACCGGCCGACCGCGCTGATCGATCTGGCCGCCGAACTCGGCATCTCCGACGCCGTCACGTTCTTGCCGCCGCAGCCCGCGACGCGCCTGGCGGAGGTCTATCGGTCATCGGATCTCGTTGCGGTGCCCAGTTATTCGGAGAGCTTCGGTCTTGTCGCCATCGAGGCGCAGGCGTGTGGCGTCCCGGTGTTGGCCGCCAACGTCGGCGGACTCGGGGTGGCGGTGGCCGACGGCAGGTCGGGGATGCTCGTGGATGGGCATCAGATCGGGGACTGGACGACCGCGCTGGAGAAAATGCTCAGCAGTTCCGATCAGCTGGCCGCGATGGAACGCCGCGCACGCGAGCATGCCGAACAATTCTCATGGGAGCACACCACCGACGCGCTGTTGGCGAGTTATGCGCGAGCGATGGAATCCTTTGCGGGTAACCGTGTCCCGGCCGTCGGGGTGACCCCACTGGTGCGGGCGACCCGCCGCTGGCGACGCCGTCGGGCGCGGATGCCCCTCTGAGTGATGGTGTCCCGAGAGATTCTCGTGGCCACAACCGTCGAAGCGGAAGGAAGACGATGAGTCACACCGACCACATCGAATTACTCGAAAAGGTGCTCTCCGAACGGGAGATCCCGTTCACCCGTAAGAGTTCCGGCGCAGCCCAGGCCGAGCACATCGTGCTCGAGCTGCCGGGGGAGCGCAAGCTCAAGACGACGGTGCTGCTGACCGCGGGCACCTACGGTGTGCGGGTGGAGGCATTTGTCTGCCGCCACCCCGACGAGAAACTCGAAGAGGTCTTCAAGTTCCTGCTCAAACGCAATCGCCGGCTCTACGGCGTGGCGTACACGATCGACAACATCGGCGACATCTACCTGATCGGCCGGATCTCCGGGGATGCGCTCACCGCCGATGAGGTGGACCGTGTTCTCGGACAGGTACTCGAGGCCGCCGACGGCGACTTCAACGCTCTGCTCGAAATCGGCTTCGCCACCTCGATCCGTCGCGAATGGGCGTGGCGCGTCTCGCGCGGAGAGTCGTTGCGCAACCTGCTCGCCTTCGAGCATCTCATCGACAAGGACTCACTTCCCGAACCCGGAGAACCGTTGCCGGACAGGTACGTTCCCGGCGAAACCTCGGTGATCGACGACGCCTCCGGTAGCTGACCGCTCCACCCGATTCCCGCTGGTCGAGGTTCACGGCGCCCCGGGCGCCCGGCCCCCTCCGGTGGTCGAGGTGCGAGCCGCGTGCGGCGAGCCCCGAGACCCGGTGAGATCACAAGCCTCCCAACCACATCCGCTCCCCAAAGAGCTAAGCGCTAGCCGAACTCGCAGACGCCCCCGCTGCACCAGCCGCGTCTGCACAGTGGAGCCGCGTACTCATCACTCCCGACGGACGAGCACCATTTCGCCCGGATCGTCGAGCGCCTTCCCCTCGAGACCCGGCGAGACAACAAGCCTCCCAACCACATCGAAAGCAAGACAAACGAAGCCCGGGCCCCTTACCACACCCCACCGACAGAAAGTCAGCGCCGAAACACGTTGTCCACAAGCAGAATTGATCAAAATTCCCCTTGCGTCGAACACGCTGGCGATGTAGTATGGAGTCATCGCACCGATCAGCCACTGGGGAGGGGCCCATGGTCGAATCCACTACAGTCCTTGACGCGGAAACCGTTGATGCCGAAGCAGTTTTCGCCGCCATCGTCACCCAACTCAGCGACCTGCAATGGGATCCGGAGATGACCGGACCGCAGGCTTTCGGTGCGATGAAGCAGGTTCTGTTGTTGCGGAATCTGGTTGATCAGCACGCCACCACCCTCACCGGTGAGATGGACCGGCTGGGCGTCGCTGATCATAAGACGACCCGACTGCGAGAATTGTTGATCAGCATGGGTTTCGCGCCGTCGGTCGCCAGTCGGTATGTGCCGATCTCGGCCGCCACCGACATTGATCTGCTGCTCGCACACGCCGCTGACGGGTCCATCTCCTCCGAACACACCGATGCCATCGTCCGTGGGTTGGCGCACATCGACACCCGATCTCCCAAACCTATGGACACCGTCCAACGGTGTGAATACCTGCGGAAACTCTTGTCGCGCTATTTCGCCGGATTCACCCCCGCCGAGATCAACCTGTACGCGCGGCAGTTGGGTAACGAGTTGGCGGCCGAGACGCCGGGTGGGTTACCAGCGGCGGAGGACAAGACGATCAACTCCTACACCGACCGCATCACCGACGACGGACGGTTGGAAATCTCGGCGAACCTCGACATCGTCGCCGGCGAGAAAACCCGCACCCTGATGGAAACCTTGTCGACACCGAAACCTCAACCCGACGGCTCCCCCGACCCCCGCACACCCGAACAGATCTGTGCCGCCGCGTTCGAAACGATCGTGGAGTTGGCAGCACAAGGCCTGGCGGACACCACCTTCTCCGCCAAACCGACCAACGGGTTGTTGTGGACGTGGTCGGCGGACAACCCCGCGGTCGGTGGCGATTTGCAGAACATGGGTCCGATCACCGAAGGCACCGCGCGGATGTTGTCGTGCGATACCACGATCACCAAGATCGTCCTCGACCCCAACGGGGTACCGCTCAGTGTTGGCGAAGAAAAACGCTTCTTCACCCCAGGACAACGCAAAGCACTACTCGTGCGTGATCGCGGATGCATCAAATGCGGTGCCCACGCCGGACGCTGCCAAGGACACCACCTCACCCACTGGAGCAAGGGTGGTCCCACCGACCTCGACAACGGCTGCCTGCTGTGCAGTAGTTGTCATGATGATGTGCACCACCACGGCTGGGACATCATCATGGGCTTCGACCGACACCCCTGGCTGATCCCACCCGCCAGCATCGACCCGAAACGACGACCGGTTCCGTCCTATCACCGACGCACCATGCGACTCGACGATGTAGCAGCCTGACCTGCCCTGCACCACAACTTGATTCCCCGCACCCGGCATCGCCGGGACCGCATCTGTTGTTTGAGAACTCCATAGTGATAATCCCATCCCGATGGTCGAGGTGTCGTGCCGTCCGAGGCCCGGAATCCGTTCGGCACAAGGGGTCTCGAGGCCCGGCGCCTGGGGCGCCGTGCACCTCGACCATCGGAGTGGGACGGGCGGGGTGGGACGGCGATCCGGGAGGGACCGGTCCTCCCCGCTGGTCGAGGTGCGAGCCGCGTGCGGCGAGCCTCGAGACCGACTGCACCAGTGCTGGATTCGACCCATGGTGGCCCGGATAATCATCGGTGCAACAGGTCTCGAGGCCCGGCGCCTGGGGCGCCGTGCACCTCGACCATCGGATGGGGAACCGCCGAACGTCATATATCGCTGGTCGAGGTGCGAGCCGCGTGCTCGTCGCTGGCGCTCCTCGGCACCTCGACCACCGGATGGGAGGGTCGCCGGGCGGGAGAAGCGTCAGAAGGTCAGTGGCGTGGTGGCGCTGGGCCCCTGGCGATATCGGGCGAGGTCGACCGACTGCCACCGTCCGTTGAACTCCGGGATCGGCAACGGGAACCAATAGCTCGAGTCGAGCCACATCTGGCCGAGGAGGGGGACCGGGCCACCGGAGATGTCGTGCCACGTACCGATCGGAGCATCCCGGAACGTACCGACATTGTGTCCATCGACGAAGAAGTTGACATACTCCTTGTCCAGCTTGATCGAGTAATCATGCGGATTGGCAAGTAGTTTCGGGTCGAGGAGGACGATCTGCGGGAGCAGGGTTCCGGCCTTCTTGACCATCATGAAGAAGCCGCGCGGCATGTCCTGCGCGAACGCGTGGAACAACGGCGTGGTGAGAAGCTGGCTGGCCTGGCCCATGAATCCGGCCGAACCGTTCCACATGAACCACGCGACCTCGAGGCCCAGTGGATCGATGGAGCGATTCGAGATCCCCCAACCGGTGGTGCCGTTCCACGTCGGGATCTGTTGTGTGCCGGTCACTCTCATCGCCATCGTCTGGCCCGGCTCGAAGACGGGTTTGGCGAGGAGTTCGGCGTTGTTGTAAGGGAACAGGCCTTGCACCGTCGGTGGGACGGAGAACGTGGCGCCTTTCGGGCCGAACGACAAGCGGCTGTACCCGACGTCGGTGTTGCACCAGTCGCGAGGCGGATGGGCGAAGTTCTCGTCCATAGGACGAGATGGTTGTGGCGCTCCGGTGCCGATGTAGCCGGCGGCGGCGCGTGCGTTGAGCACCGCGCAGTTCGGCACGCCGTCATCCACGCCGGGGGTCTGGATGTTGGGGTCCGCCGATGCCATGCCGGCACCGGCGATGATCGCGGCTGCCGCCGCCACCGCGACCGTGTTACGGATGGCTGATTCACGGTGCATGACGCCTCGATTCACGGAGTGATTCAAATGTGGAAACAGACGTTATCAGAAACGTCTTTTCGAATCTGTTCCAGCTTCGGCGAAAGCGACATACCGGACCGAGGTCTGCGTCACAACGTGGCAATGACTGTTGATACGATTGCGCTGATCATCCTGCCCAACGGAGGTGCCATGAGCTTCGCCAGTCCCTTTCCTGATGTCGAGATCCCCGATGTCAGCCTCTACGAGTTCTTGTTCGGCTCGATCGCTGATGCCGATCTCGAGCGGGTGGCGCTTGTTGATCCGAAGTCGGGCGCGGAGACCACCTATGGACAGCTGATCGGTCAGATCAACGCGGCGGCGGGGGCGCTTGCGGCACGCGGTATCACGGTCGGTGACGTCGTGGGTGTGCTGTCACCCAATATCCCTGCGTTTGCCACCGTCTTCCACGGCATTCTGCGTGCCGGTGGTACTGCGACGACGATCAATGCGTTGTTCACGGCGAGCGAGATCGCGAAGCAGCTTCGGGATGCGGGCGCGAAGATGCTGGTCACGATCTCGCCGATGGCCGAGCAGGCGCTCGCGGCGGCGACCGAGGTCGGTATCGCCGGGGAGAACGTGATCGTTCTCGACGGTGAGGGGCAGGATGCGACCGGCCACCCCAACGCTGCTGATCTGCTCGCGCCGAATCTGGCTGCCCCGGAGGTCACCTTCGATCCGGCGACCCATGTCGCGGCGTTGCCCTACAGTTCGGGCACCACCGGGAACCCGAAAGGTGTTGCGCTGAGCCATCGCAACCTGGTGGCCAACGTGGCGCAGATCAAACCGTTGCAGGGGATGACACCCGACGACGTGGTGATCGCGGTGCTGCCGTTCTTCCACATTTATGGGATGACCGTGCTGCTGAATGCGGCGTTGTACAACCGTGGTCGCCTGGTCATCATGCCGCGCTTCGATCTCGTCGAATTCCTCGACAACATCCAGAAGTATCAGGTGACCAGCGCTTATATCGCGCCGCCGGTCGCCGTGGCGTTGGCCAAGCACCCGATCGTCGACAACTACGATCTGTCGTCGCTGAAGGTGATGATGTCGGGGGCGGCCCCGCTCGATGACGAGTTGGGCAAGGCGGTGGCCAAGCGTCTGGATCTGCATATGTTGCAGGGCTACGGCATGAGTGAGCTTTCGCCGGTCAGCCACCTCATCCCGATCGACACGACTGCGGCGCTGGGTGTCGAGGAGCCGCCGTTGTCGTCGACGGGGTGGGCGATCCCGAATACCGAGAACAAGATCGTCGACCCGGGGACCGGCACGGAGATCGAGCTCCCTGCCGAAGGGTTGTCCGAACCCGGTGAGCTGTGGGTCAAGGGCCCCAACGTGATGTTGGGGTATCTCAACAACGAGCAGGCCACCGCCGACACCATCGACGCCGAGGGTTATCTGCACACCGGAGACATGGCGCAGGTCGACCCGACCGGGTGTGTCTACATCGTCGATCGGCTCAAGGAACTGATCAAGTACAAGGGCTATCAGGTGCCGCCGGCGGAGTTGGAGGCGTTGTTGTTGACGCATCCGAAGATCGCCGACACCGCGGTGATCGGGGTCAATGATGCCGACGGTGAGGAGATCCCGAAGGCGTTCGTGGTCACCCAGCCCGATGCCGACCTCGACGAGAACGAGGTGATCGAGTTCGTCGCCGCCAAGGTCGCGCCACACAAGAAGGTCCGCGCCGTCGAGTTCATCGACGCCATCCCGAAGTCGGCGTCGGGCAAGATCCTACGAAAGGACTTGCGCAAGTAAGTGACCGGCGGGTCATCGGGCACAATCGCTGCGGTGATCCCCATCCGCCACCTCGTGCTCGCCGCGTCGCTGATCGCCACCACCGCCCTGACCGTCGGTCTCGGCGTCACCGACCCGGCCACGCCGCTCTACTATCCGACGCGGTTTCTGGTGTGGAATCTGTTTCTTGCCTGGATTCCGATGATCTTCGCGGTCGGATTCGCCGTCGTCCGGCGGCGCGTGTGGCTGATCCCGCTCGGTGTCGGGTGGCTGGCGTTCCTGCCCAACGCGCCCTACCTCGTCACCGACCTCGTGCACCTCCGCGAGGGCTATGACCTGTGGCGGCACATCCTGCAGTACGGCTTCGCGGCGTGGACCGGCATCATCCTCGGCGTGGTGTCGTTGCTGCTGGTGCACCGGCGCCTCGGCCGGGAATTCGGCCCGATCTTCGGCTGGCTGGCCGTCGTGTGCTCGGTCGGGCTGTGCGCGATCGGCGTCGTCATCGGCCGCTTCCAACGCTGGAACTCCTGGGATCTGCTGACCCGGCCCGGATACGTCGTCCGATCGACCCTGGGATGGGTGGGTTCTCCGTTCTCCCACGTCGAATCGACCGGTGTCGCAGTGGCCGTCGCGCTGTTCTTCGGGCTGGCGTACCTGACGATCTGGGCGATCGACGGCCTCGACGCGGTGCGGCCCAGCAAGCGCTGACCCCGCCCGACCGGTGTGACAAACTATCGACCATGAGCAACGGCACCCTGATCCTGATGCGGCACGGCGAGAGCGAGTGGAACGCGTCCAACCAGTTCACCGGCTGGGTCGACGTCGCGCTCACCGACAAGGGCGAGGCCGAGGCGAAGCGGGCCGGCGAGCTCCTCGTCGAACATGATCTGCTGCCCGATGTCCTCTACACCTCACTACTGCGCCGGGCGATTGCGACCGCGCAGATCGCGTTGGACACCGCCGATCGGCACTGGATCCCGGTGGTCCGCGACTGGCGTCTCAACGAACGTCACTACGGTGCGCTGCAGGGCCTGAACAAGGCCGACACCCTTGAGAAGTACGGCAAGGAGCAGTTCATGCTCTGGCGTCGCAGCTACGACACCCCGCCGCCGCCGATCGATCCCGACGCCGAGTACAGCCAGACCCACGATCCGCGGTACGCCGATCTCGCCGAGGTGCCGCTGACCGAATGCCTCAAGGACGTCGTCGAGCGGCTGATCCCGTATTTCACCGAGACCATTGCCGCCGACATCACCGCCGGCAAGACCGTTCTCATTGCGGCGCACGGTAATTCGCTGCGCGCACTGGTCAAGTACCTCGACGGGATCTCCGACGCCGACATCGCCGGTCTCAACATCCCGACGGGCAATCCGCTGCGTTACGACCTCGACGAGAACCTCAAGCCGCTCAATCCCGGGGGCACTTATCTGGACCCTGAGGCCGCCGCGGCGGGTGCGGCAGCGGTCGCTGCGCAGGGACAGAAATAGCCACGTGGTGTGATCTGTAACACAATCGTCATGGCGGCGCTCGTGTGACAGGCGCTACATTGGGTGCATGGCAGATCCGGGGCACCTGCGCATCGCTCATTCGGCTGCGCGCGAGCGATACGAAGCAATCCTGACCACCGACTCCGACGGTGACGAGATCACGGTGGGATATGTCGATTACGTCTCCGAGCCGTACCAGGTGGTGTTGACCCATACCGTCATCCCGGAGGCCTACTCCGGGCGCGGATATGCCGGCCAGCTCGTGCAAGCGGTTCTCGATGACATCCGCAATGCGGGAAAGCAGGTCGTGCCGGTCTGTTCCTATGTGCGGCACTTCATCGACCGCCATCCGGAATACGCCGATATGGCGGTACCGGTTCCGCAGTGAGAATGCGCCTATGCCACCCCGGCTCAGCGCTGGTGAGCCCTGGTGGTGCCCTGACGATCCCGGTCGGGACCCGTTCGTAGGCCATTTCGGTGCCTCAGGTCACGTTTCGGTGGAACACCGCGTGAACGGAAGTCGAATTGTGCCGTCGGGAATGTTCGCGAAGTTTCCGGGACCGTAAGCTGCCAGTGTGACCGCTGCATTCATTGCCGGGGCCATCGTGGCAGTTGTGCTCGCGTTGTTGCTCGGGTACGAGCTCGGTCGTGGTGACGTGCGCGATCGGTGGTTTCGCCGATCCTCCCGCGACGCCGCCTCGTCCCATCTCGCCGCATCCGTCCACTCCGATCCCGTGCACTCCGATTCCGACGTGATCCCCAGCGGCGCACCCGTCGTCGCCGACCGTCCCCGCGAGGTCCCGGATTCGGCGGCCCTGCGCGAATCCGATCTCCCCGTGGTCACCCCGGACGGTCAGATGACCAAGGCCGGGCTGCTCAGCCTCATCGTCCGCAATTCCGAGGTCGCCGTCGCCGTCGTCGACGAGTTCCGCGACGTGGTGCTCTACAACCATCGGGCCGTCGAGCTCGGGCTCGTCTCCGAGCATCTGCTCGCCGAACCGGTGTGGGAGCAATCGCTGACCGTCCTCGAGACGGGCGAGCAGGCGCGCTTCGACTTCGTCCCGCCGACCTCCACGCTGGGATTCCTCTCCACCGGGCGCGCCACCAAGCGCAACGCCGAATCGGTGCGCTGTTTGGCCCGGCTCGGCTATCACGGCGACGAGCGCTACGCGATGATCTACGGCACCGACGACACCGAGAACCTGCGGGTGGAGGCCACCCGCCGTGACTTCGTCGCCAACGTGTCCCACGAGCTCAAGACCCCGGTCGGCGCGATCGGTCTGCTGGCCGAGGCACTGATCGAGTCCGCCGACGACGCCGAATCCGTCGAACACTTCGGGCACCGCGTCGTCGCCGAGGCCACCCGGATGGGCAACATGGTGTCCGAACTGATTGCGCTGTCCCGACTCGAGGGCGGCGAGAAACCGCATTTCGCGGCCGTCGACGTCGACGAGCTCATCGACTCCGCCATCGACGGGGCCGCGGTGAGCGCCGAGGCCGCCAACATCGTCCTGCGCGCCGACGAGCCCATCCACACCTGGGTGCGCGGCGATCGGATGCTGCTGCTGACCGCGTTGAGCAACCTGATCGTCAACGCCATCGCCTACTCGCCGGAGAACACGACCGTCTCGGTGAGCCGGCGCGTCACGACCTCGGCCGGGGTGCCGATGGTGTCGATCGCGGTCACCGACCGCGGCATCGGCATCAACCCGTCCGATCAACAGCGCGTCTTCGAACGTTTCTTCCGCGTCGACAAGGCGCGGTCGCGTCTGACCGGCGGCACCGGTCTGGGCCTGGCGATCGTCAAACACGTTGCGGCCACCCACGACGGCACCATCAACCTGTGGAGTCAACCCGGCACCGGGTCGACGTTCACCCTCTCGATTCCCCAGGACCTCGACGCCGAGAACGCGCATGCGTCCGGGGAATCCGAGAAGGAGTCCCACCGAGCCGACCCCCAGATCGCGTGACCTCCTCGGAGGAGGACGACGAGAGTCACGTGACCACGCAACTACGAGAACGTCTGAGAAATAAGGAGCTTCACGAGTGACGCATGTACTGATCGTCGAGGACGAGGAGTCGTTGGCCGATCCGCTGGCCTTCCTCCTGCGCAAGGAGGGGTTCGAGGCGAGCGTCGTCAACGATGGTGCACAGGCCATCTCGGTGTTCGAGCGCATCAGCCCCGACATCGTCCTGCTCGACCTCATGCTCCCCGGGGTGTCGGGGACCGAGATCTGCAAATCGCTGCGCGCCCGGTCGAGCGTGCCGGTGATCATGGTGACCGCCCGCGACAGCGAGATCGACAAGGTCGTCGGACTCGAACTCGGTGCCGACGACTATGTCACCAAACCGTATTCGGCGCGTGAGCTCATCGCACGCATCCGGGCGGTCCTGCGTCGTGGGGGAGACGTCGGCGACGACGACCTGGCCTTGGCGGTCCTGGAATCCGGACCGGTCCGGATGGACGTCGAACGCCACACCGTCGCGGTCAACGGCGAGTCGATCACGTTGCCGCTCAAGGAGTTCGATCTCCTCGAATACCTACTCCGCAACTCCGGACGGGTACTCACCCGCGGGCAGTTGATCGACCGCGTGTGGGGTGCGGACTACGTCGGGGACACCAAGACCCTCGATGTCCACGTCAAGCGGCTGCGCTCGAAGATCGAACCCGATCCGGCCTCGCCGAAACACCTTGTGACGGTGCGTGGATTGGGCTACAAGTTCGAGCCGTGATCAGCCCGCGGCGTCGGTGTCGGCGTCGAGTAGCTCGTACTTGATGTCGGTGTCGCGGCGGCTGGTCGCGGCCCGGGTCGCCGGGTGGATTGCGATGAGCCCGAGTCCGTTTCGGCGTCGGCACGCATCGGCGAGCGCCTCGTAGGCGGGGCGGCCGATCAGCTCGACCAGTTCGGGCTCGTAGGACTGCCACACCTGGGTCGCCCCGACGTGCGCGTCGGGGGACCCCGAGCAGTACCACTTCAGGTCGTGACCGCCCTCGCCCCAGCCGCGGCGGTCGTACTCGGTGATGGTGGTCTTGAGGATCTGGGTGCCGTCGGGCCGCTCCACCCAGTCCTGCTCGCGACGTACCGGAAGTTGCCAGCACACATCGGGTTTCACGGTCAGCGGTTCGAGACCGCGCCGCAGCGCCATTGCGTGTAGCGCACAGCCGGGACCCCGCTCGAAGTCCGGACGGTTCAAGAAGATGCACGCGCCCTTGTGTTGGCGGGTCTTCAGGGCGGGCTCGTCGTCGAGTTCGTCCTCGACGAGATACCCACGGGGGCCGAGCGGATCCTTGCCCGACCCCTTCTTGTGGAACTGCCAGTCGTCGGCGGTCAGCATCGCCACACCCTTGGCCAGCCGTTTGCGGTCGTCCTTGTCCGACAGATACGCGCCGTGCGTGCAACATCCGTCGGTCTCGCGGCCGTCGACGATGCCCTGGCAGGCGGGCGTGCCGAACACGCACGTCCAGTGCGAACACAACCAGGTGAGGTCGGCGTTGATGACGTGTTCGGGATCGGCCGGATCGGCGAATTCGTACCATTCCCGGGGGAAATCGAGATCGACCTCGGGAGCGGGCGTCATCCGCGGGGCTGCGCTGGGCTTGGGCACATCCCAACGGTAACCGTCACCGCCCGATCGCCGCACCACAGCGACCCGCCGCAGACAACCGAACCCGCGACGCACTACCGTGTATCCGTGCGTTTAGGAGTCCTCGACGTGGGCAGCAACACAGTTCATCTCCTGGTGGTCGATGCCCACCGCGGAGGACATCCGACCCCGATGAGTTCGACGAAGGCGGTGCTGCGGCTC
>NZ_MVPX01000081.1:0-544 GCF_002043085.1 Gordonia sp. i37
GCCCCCCCCGCCGCGGGTGCGCCCGCACCGAGCGCCCCCACGCCGGACGGCCCGGAGACAGCACCCTGGTCACCGTCACCGACGTCGGGCGCGTTCCCCCGGTCGCAGAATCCCCTCGCCGCACGGGGCCCGGCGACCGGGCCGGTCACCGAGCCCGGCCCGCGGGTCAGTCGTGGCGCGAGTTCGGGAGCGGCGAGTGGCATGCCGAGCTTTGCTCCGCCCCCGACCCGGGACTTCACTTCCGGTGACGTATCGCGTCGATTGCGGGACCAGCCGGCCGATCCCGCCTCGGCCGCCGCCGGTTCGGACGCCGGTGGCCCCGATCCGACCAGCCACGACCCGGCCACTGCGAACGCGGTCACCGGCATCATCCCGCTCGTCGACGATGCCGACGCGGCCGCCGATGCCGACGCAGCCGCCGACACCGAGGACGCAGCGCCCCGCAGCGGCCGGTTCGAGGAGGTCTTCGACGAGGACTTCGAGGCCTATCGATCGTTCGCCGACGTCGAGCACGCCGAGGAGGAGCCGAAGAAGAAGCGCCGCT
>NZ_MVPX01000082.1:0-22305 GCF_002043085.1 Gordonia sp. i37
GGCAGCCGCCGCCGACACCGACGAGTCCGCCGGCACCGGGACTCGCGCAGGTATCACCCACCAGCCCGACGACGTCGCCGCCGACGCCGTCACCGGCATCATCCCGATCGTCGACGACAGCGAGGTCGGCGACGATGTGCACATTCTCGACGCCGACGACGTCGAGGGCGCCGACCTGGCCGCGCCCAGCGGGTCATTCGGCGCCGAGCACGGGCCGTTCGATCAGGCCGATCGTGAGCCCGCCCCGACCGTCGCCGCGAACGTCCTCGACCCGGCCGACGAGCCCGAACCGCACCGCGACGAGTCGCACCGCGATGAGGCGCACCGCGACGACTCCGCCGCCGGCACCGCAGGCACGGTGGCCGCAGCCGCCGGACTCGGTGGATTGGTCGCCGCGAGCCGCCAGGCCGGGCGCGAAACCGACTCCACCGACGAGCCTGCCGAGACCGTTGCCGCGAACGTCCTCGACGATCATGCCGACGCCGACCATGGCAACGCCGACCATGCCGACGCCGACCATGGCAACGCCCACCCCACCGACGCCGACCCCGCCGAGCGTGGGCCCGTCGCCGACGCGACCGCCGACCCGGAGACCCGAGATCGCGCCTCGAAGGCGCGCAAGGCGCGAAAAGCCAAGCCCGCCAAGGCTGATGGGCGTGAGTCGTGGGCCGATCGCAAGCCGGTGTTGGCGTGGCTCGCGGTGATCGCCGAGGTCATCGCCGGGCTGGCCATCGGCGTGGGTCTGTTCTGGGGCTTCACCGAGCTGTGGAAGTGGAATCCGTACTTCGCGTTGGTGCTCGCGGTGCTGGTGATCTTCGGCATCGTCACGTTCACCCATCTGGTGCGCCGGACGTCGGATCTGATCACCACCTTGCTCGCGCTCGCCGTCGGGCTGATCGTCACGATCGGCCCGCTCGTGCTGTTGTCGACGTGAGCGAGTCGCGCGAAGCCCTCGGTCCCTCGACGGTGGCCGGGGAGATCCCGATCGGACTCTCCACGGCATCGGTCTACCCGCAGAACACCGAGGCGGCCTTCGCCTACGCCGCCGACCTGGGCTTCGACGGGGTGGAGCTGATGGTGTGGGGTGATCCGGTCAGCCAGGACATCCGGCATGTCGAGCACCTCTCCGAGCGGTATCAGGTGCCGGTGCTGTCGATCCACGCGCCGTGCCTGCTCATCACCCAGCGGGTGTGGGGACGCGATCCACTCAAGAAGCTCGCGCGCGCCGCGCGCGCCGCCGAGGCGCTCGGTGCCGCCACCGTCGTCGTCCATCCACCGTTTCGCTGGCAGCGTGCCTACGTCGAGGGCTTCGACGATCTGGTGGGGGAGTTGTCGGAATCGGACGTCTCGATCGCGGTCGAGAACATGTTCCCGATGCGCGCCGACCGCGTCTTCGGGGCCGGTGAACGCTCCGCGCGTCGGCTCACCCGCCGCGGCGGTACACCCGGCCCAGCGGTGTCGGCGTTCGGCAAGTCCATCGACCCCACCGACGACGGTTACGACCACTACACCCTGGACCTCTCGCACACCGCGACCGCGGGCACCGACGCCGTCGCCCTGTACGAGCGGATGGGCGCCCATCTGACGCACCTGCATCTCGCCGACGGATCCGGGGCGGCCACCGACGAGCACCTGATCCCCGGCGACGGGACCCAGCCGTGTGCACAGGTGTGTCACCGGATCGCCCGCAGTGATTTCTCCGGCGCGGTGATCCTCGAGGTCACCACCTCCTCGGCGCGGACCAAACCCGAACGGCAGGCGATGCTCGCGCGTTCGCTAGATTTTGCCCGGCAGCACCTCAAGCGTGAGACGAGCCGGACCCGGTGGCTGCCGGAAAGGTGACATGAGCCCGAAGCTGACCGAACTGCTGGACCTCGCCGTGACCGGCGGTCCGGCCGCGGCGCCGACGGCACCAGCGGAACAACCGTCGATCACCTACACCACCTCGATCGATCCGGCGTTCACCATCGGCCCCAAGGTGCACGGCGGCACCATGCAGATGATCATCGCGCGGGCGGCCTCACGCGCCTTCGACGATCTCGCTCCCGGCAGCCCGGACACCTCGCTGCACGCGGCCGACCTCGTGCCGGTCGCCATCGCCAGCGACTATCTCGCCGCGCCCGATCCGGCGCCGGTGCAGGTCACCGCGACCGTCCGCAAACGCGGGCGCACCGTGACCCTGCTGCACGTCGATCTCGCCCAGAACGGTCGGACCATGGTGTCGTCGTCGGTGACGCTGGCCCGCCCGGACAGCGGTCCCTCGCGGCATTCGTCGCCCCACGTGCTCGACGGCCTCGCCCCGACGCCGGCCGCCGACGCCCTCCGCATCGCGGACTCGCCGATGGCCGACGTCATCCATCTCGGGGCGGCCCTCGACACCGCTCTCGACACGCACAGTTTCCCGGCGGCACGCGGGCAGACCGGCGATCCGGTGGTGCGCGGCTGGTGCCGCCCCAAGGGCGCCGAACCCGACGCGGACTTCGCGGTTCTGGTGTGCGACATCTCGCCGCCGGTCGTGATGAACCTCGCGGTGTTCGGATGGGCGCCGACCGTGCAGCTGACCACCTACATCCGTCGCGAGCCGGCCCCGGGCTGGCTGCGATTCGCCGCGACGAGCCTGGAGGTGGGCCCCGGGATGTTCGAGGAGGACCACCTCGTGGTGGACTCGACGGGTGCGGTCGTGGCCCAGTCACGTCAGCTCGCGCTGATCCCGGCCGGGGGGAGTGCCCGGTAGTTCTGTCACAGCAGGCCCGACCCCAGCAGACCCGTGAACGAGAAAGGCACACCCCACCAGTGACCGAGCGCATCGCGATCGTCGGCGGCGGCAAGATCGGCGAGGCCCTGCTCGCCGGGCTGATCGCCGCCGGCAAACAGGCAAAGAACCTCGTCGTCGTCGAACGTGTCCCCGAGCGGGCCACCGAGATCGCCGACGAGTACGGGGTCCTCGTCACCGACGACGTCACCACCGCGGTCAGTTCGGCGCAGTTCGTCTTCCTGGCGGTGAAACCCGACGACGTCGAGGGTGTCCTGCGCAAACTCGCCGCCGCCGACGACGACGCCGAGTCCGAACGCGTGACGGTGACCCTCGCCGCGGGCATTCCGCTGGCCCGCTACGAGAAGATGTTGCAGGCGGGTTCGCCGGTCGTGCGCGTCATGCCCAACACCCCGATGCTGGTCAACGAGGCCATGTCGGCGGTCGCGGCCGGACGCCACGTCGACGACGAGCAACTGCGGGCGGTCGTCGCACTCCTCGAGTCGGTGGGCCGCGTCGCGGTGGTACCCGAGAAGCAGATGGATGCGGTCACCGCGATCTCCGGATCCGGGCCCGCCTACGTCTTCCTGATGGCCGAGGCGATGATCGATTCCGCGGTCTCGCTGGGCCTGACCCGTGCACAGGCCACCACCCTGGTCGTGCAGACCATCCGCGGCGCCGGCGTACTGCTCAGTGACTCCGGACTCTCCCCGGTCGATCTCCGTGCGGCGGTCACCTCGCCGGGCGGAACCACCGCCGCCGCCGTGCGCACCCTGGAGACGCAGGGGCTGCGTGGGGCGTTCTACGAGGCGACCGAAGCCGCCGCCGACGCCAGCGCGCGCGCTGGACGTCGAGCTGACGTTGAGGGTTCACAGCCCTGACACGCCGACCCGTTGGCCCCACGATTAGTGGTTATTCCTCGAGAAACCCCAGTATGTTGTGGTTGGGCACGGCAAAACGGTAATTTCCTGGCCACTCACGTCGCTTTTTTCACATCAGCCACGCTAAGCTCCTTTAAGCACGTGCGTGTCTGGTGTCCGCCGGAGGGGAAGCCGGCGGCCGCGACGCGTGCTCCGGAGGTATGAGAATTTCATGGCACCTGCAGAGACTCCAGGAGACAGGTCGGCATCGGTCGGCAACGCGGCTTCCGGGTCGCAGTTCCTGACCGTCGCCGAGGTCGCATCACTGATGCGGGTCTCGAAGATGACCGTCTACCGCCTGGTCCACAACGGTGAGCTGCCTGCCGTGCGCGTGGGCCGGTCGTTCCGTGTGCACGCCAAGGCCGTGCACGACTACCTGGAGACGTCCTACTTCGACGCGGGCTAGGCCCTCGGGCGTGCGGCCCGCTCCCCGCCGCGATGGTCGGACTCCGGTGATTTCGGTTTGACGGTGTCCGGCCGGTAAGGTGGGACTTCGGCTACGCCGCACCGGCTCGCCCGTCCGCGTCGGATATCCGTCGGAGATTCATCCCGACGGCGGTCATGACGCACGGCGACCGTCCCGCAGCACTTGCGGGCTCGATGAACATTGCACGTGAAGTGAGGAAGCACCCCATGGGTTCAGTGATCAAGAAGCGCCGCAAGCGCATGTCGAAGAAGAAGCACCGCAAGCTGCTGCGTCGTACCCGGGTGCAGCGTCGCAAGCTCGGTAAGTGAGCTGACCGCCGGGCCCTCTCGAGGGCTTCGGCGCCGCAACATCCGGTGTGGCCCGGCCACGCCCCACAAGAACCCGCCGCCGCGCGGGTTCTTGTCGTTCCGCGACCGTGGCGTATGTCAAACCCCTGCCCGGTGACCTGCTCGCCCGGTGGGCCACTGTGCACTCGGGTTAGCCTGATGCCATGACCGACGCGACCGACTCGACGCCGCGGACCGTTCTGGTCACCGGAGCGTCGACCTTCCTCGGGGGCTATCTGGTGGCCCGGCTGGCCGCCAACCCCGACATCCGCCGGGTGATCGCCGTCGATTCGCGCGTGCCGCGCAAGGATCTGATGCGACGGATGGGCCGTGCGGAGTTCCTGCGGCTCGACATCCGCAGGCCGGCGATCGCCAAGGCCATCGCCAACTACGACGTCGACACCGTGGTCCATGCCGCGACGTCGATCATGGACACCGCGCCGCACTCCGCGGCGATCAAGGAGTTCAACGTCGTCGGCGCCATGCAGGTGTGCGCGGCGTGTCAGCGCAGCCCGTCGGTCAAGCGCGTGATCCTGCGGTCCACGGCGATGGTCTACGGCGCGAGTGCGAGCGATCCGTCGCACTTCTCCGAGGAGATCCCCGCCAAGCGCGAACCCACCCGCAGCTACGGCCGCGATCTGCTCGACGTCGAGGGGTACTTCCGCGGACTCGGGCGCAGGCGCCAGGACATCGAGGTCACCATCATGCGGCTGCAGGCGATGCTGGGACCGCGGATCAACACCCGGATCAGCTCGTACCTCTCGTTGCCGGTGGTGCCGACGGTGTTCGGGTTCCAGCCGCGGTTGCAGTTCCTGCACGAGGAGGATGCGCTCGCGGCGATGGAACACGCGACCTTGGCGAGCCGGCCGGGCACGTTCAACGTCGCCGGCGACGGCGTGGTCACCCTGACGCAGGCGGTGCGGCGCACCGGGCACCTCGAACTGCCCGTGCCCGGGCGTCTGCTCGCGCCGATTACCGGAGTGCTGCAGGACCTCCGGTCGGCCAAACTCCGTAGCTCACAAACCGAGTTCCTCACCTACGGGCGGGTGCTCGACACCACCCGGATGCGATCGGAACTGGGATTCGCACCGCGCTACACGACCCTGGAGACACTCGACGACTACATCGCGCGCAGCGGGGTCACCCCGGTCATCAGCGCCGACCGTTGGCGCGGACTCGAACGCAGCGTCGTGCGGACCGCCCTGCAGTTGCGCTGACGCTCGGGTCGGGTTCGCGGCGGACGTGATGAATGTGACGCCGAAAGTCCGGTGTGGCAAGCGATGTCCCGGTTCCGTGCGACCGCACCGCATACGGCATGCAACCCCTCTGCAACCCGAGTACCATGGGTCCTCAGCAGTTCGTCCGGTGTCGAACACGCCGCCCGTGGCAGGGCTATCGTTGACGCGTAGACAGTGAAGACAATTTCCGATTGGCACATCGACATCAGGGTTGTGGGGTGAGAGCGTGGCGGGTGGTCCGGTACCTGATACGCGCACCGCGAAGGTCATCCAGCTCTACGCGAGTTCGGCGCCCTCGTCCGACCGACAGTCCGGCCTCGACGCAGGCAAGGGCCGTCATCCCAGCCAGCAACCGGGTCCGGTCCGTCCGACCGAGTCGCCCCGTCATGAGCCGCTGGGCCATCCCAACACCGACGGGTTCGGTCGGGAGCCCGCGTCGGTGACACCCATCAGTGACGAGATCACCGTCGACGACAGTCTCGGCGTCGAGCACGGGCGCGTGCGGCCCTCGCCGCTGTTCAGTCTCGGCGGTATCCGCAACGCCGTCGCCGATTCCCTCACCGCCACAGCGGGTTTCATCCGTGAGCGGATGACCGGGGATTACGAGGTCGACGATTTCGGTTTCGATCCGCACTTCACCGAGTCGGTGTGGTTCCCCGCGATCCGGCAGGTCTACGAGAAGTGGTTCCGGGTCGAGGTCACCGGGGTGGAGAACCTGCCCGTCGACGGCGGGGCGTTGCTCGTGGCCAACCACGCCGGGTCGATCCCGATCGACGCGATCATGACCTCGCTGGCCGTTCGCGACAATCATCCGACCGGCCGTTATCTGCGAATCCTGGCCGCCGACATGGCATTCGATTCGCCGGGCGTCAGTGAGGTGGCACGCCGGATCGGCGCCACCCTGGCATGCACCGCCGACGCCGACCGCCTGCTGCGCCAGGGCGAGCTCACCGCGGTGTGGCCGGAGGGGTACAAGGGCATCGGCAAGCTCTACAAGGATCGCTACAAGTTGCAGCGGTTCGGTCGTGGCGGTTTCGTCACCACCGCGCTGCGCAATGCCGCCCCGATCGTCCCGGTGTCCATCGTCGGCTCCGAGGAGATCTACCCGATGATCAGCGACCTCAAGCCGCTCGCACGGGTGCTCGGGTTGCCCTATGTGCCGATCACACCGACCTTTCCGTGGCTCGGCCCGCTGGGCCTGATCCCGCTTCCGTCCAAGTGGCACATCCATTTCGGTCGACCCATCGAGACCGACAGCTACGACGCCTCCTCCGCCGACGACCCGATGGTGGTCTTCGACCTCACCGACCACGTCCGCGAGGAGATCCAGCAGACGCTGTTCCGTATGCTCTCGCGGCGCGGCAGCGTCTACTTCGGCTGACACGGACGCTCGACGCCCACATCCGGGCGTATGCGGGCCGGTATAGATTGGGCGCATGTCCTTCGATGCGGAACTGGGTCCGCTCAACTACGTCGTCGTCACCTTCGAATCGCTTCCGCTTCCGGCCTCCGGATTCACCTCCCTCGCCGGTCTCGCCGACGCCGGGCGCATCCGAATCCTCGACGTGGAGTTCGTCCGGCGCGCCGCCGACGGTGCGGTCGCGGTGATCGATGCCGCCGAGGCCGGAATGCCCGACTTCACCGGTGCCACAACCGGACTCATCGATGCCGACGACGTCGCGACCGCGGCGCAGACCCTGCGACCGGGGGGTGTGGCCGTGGTCGTGGTCTACGAGGACCTGTCCATCGTCGAGCCGGTGCGCCGATGGGAGGCCGACGGCGGGATCGTCGTCGCCGAGGGTCCCATCGTCGTCGACGAACTCCTCGATGCACTCGACGCCACCGATGCACTCGAGCCCACCGAATCGCTCGAGCCCACCGAATCGCTCGACGCCACCGAAGGGAAATGACATGAGTTTGCTCAGGACCGCCGGCCGGGCGGCCGTCGCCAGTTCGGTGCACGGCCGCGTGCAGCGCCGCCAGCAGCAGCGTTGGGCTGCCCAGGGTGCCGCAGCCCCGGCCGCACCCCCGGCACCCGCACCGCCCGCGGCACCGGCCGGCGATGCGCGGTCGGAACTCATGGTGTCGCTGACCGCTCTGCGCAACGCCGGGGTCGTCACCGACGCCGAGTTCGCCGCGATCTCCGGAAGGATCTTCGCCTGATGCGCGCCGTCGTCTGTCACCAGGGGCAATTGAGTGTTCAGGATGTGAGTGCGCCCGAACCGGGCGTGGGAGAGGTGTTGCTGCGGGTCCGCCGGGCCGGCATCTGCGGGTCGGATCTCCACGCTCGGCTGCATGGCGACGAGACCGCCGATGTCGCCGCCGCCGTCGGTTACGACGCATTCATGCGGTCCGAGCAGTCGGTGATCATGGGTCACGAGTTCGTCGGCGAGGTCGTCGCCTACGGACCCAAATGCCGCAAGAAGTGGGAGCCGGGTACCGCCGTGGTCTCGTTGCCGATGGTGCGCCACGGCTCTGATCCGCATCTGACGGGCCTGTCCGAACACGCCCCCGGTGCGTACGCCGACTTCGTCATCGTGTCCGAGGACATGACGATGGAGGTCCCCGACAATGTCTCCCTCGACGAGGCGGCCCTGACCGAACCGATGGCCGTCGCCTATCACGCGGTGCGCCGCGGTGAGGTCGGTCGCCGCGACGTCGCGGTTGTGATCGGTTGCGGCCCCATCGGTTTGGCCGTTATCTTGATGCTCAAGGCCACCGGGGTGCGGACCGTCATCGCCAGCGACCTGTCGGCGGGCCGGCGTGATCTCGCGCGACAGGTCGGTGCCGACGTCGTCGTCGACCCGACCGTGGACTCGCCGTGGGACGCCGTCGTCGACAAGGGCCGGTACATGTCGCGGGCGTCGGATCTGTTCGGTGCCGCCTTCGACGGGATGCGCACCCTGCGCCGAATCCCGGTGGTGCCGTGGGCCTCGGTCTTTCATCTCGCCGACAAACTCGGGGCCACCCCGAAGGGGCCGGTCGTCTTCGAATGTGTCGGTGTGCCCGGCATGATCGAGCACGTGATGACCGGCGCGCCGCTGCGCTCGCGGATCGTGGTGGTCGGGGTCTGCATGGAATCCGACGCCATCCGCCCGGCGATGGGCATCAACAAGGAACTCGAGCTACGGTTCGTCTTCGGTTACGACCCGGCCGAGTTCCACGACACGTTGCAGATGATCGCCGGCGGCGACGTCGACGTCACCCCGCTCGTCACCGCGACCATCGGATTGGACGGTGTCGCAGCGGCTTTCGATGCCCTCGGCTCGGCCGAGCACCATGCGAAGGTGCTCATCGACCCGGCCAGCGAGGTCGTCGCACTCTGATCGCGGGATCGGTGGGCCGGTGGTCGGTCGGTGGGCGCGGGCCGGGCGAGATCAGCGTCGTCGCCACAGCCGGGTGACCGCGGCCACCCCGCCGCCCGCCGCCCCGAGGGCCAACGCCGTTCCGGCGCCGTACTTCGCGGCCTTGCGGGCGGTGCGGAAGTCGTACATCTCCCAGCCGCGGACCTTGGCGACGTCACGCAGATCGGCGTCGGGATTGATCGCGACCGCGGTGCCCACCAGCGAGAGCATCGGGACATCGTTGTGTGAGTCGGAGTAGGCGGTGCACCGCTTGAGGTTCAGGCCCTCGCGAATGGCCAACGCGCGCACCGCATGCGCCTTGCCGGGTCCGTGCAGGATGTCGCCCACGAGGCGTCCGGTGAACACCCCGTTGTGGCTCTCGGCGACGGTACCGAGCGCGCCGGTCAGTCCGAGTCGGGTGGCGATGGTCTGGGCGAGTTCGACGGGGGTGGCCGTCACCAGCCACACCTGCTGGCCCGCGTCGAGGTGGCGCTGCGCCAAAGCCTTTGTGCCGGGCCAGATCTTGTCGGCGATGTACTCGTCGTAGATCTCCTCGCCGAGTTCGACGAGTTCGGAGGTGGGGCGCCCGGCGATGAAGCTCAACGCCTTCTCGCGCCCCTCGGCGACGTCGTTGGCGTTCTCCTTGCCGGTGATCCGGAACTTCGCCTGGGTCCAGGCGAAATCGACGATGTCGCTGTAGGAGAAGTACTTTCGGGCCGCCAGACCGCGTGCGAAATGCACGATGGAGGCGCCCTGTACCAGTGTGTTGTCCACGTCGAAGAATGCGGCCGCGGTGAGATCGCGGGGTGCCTCCGGGCCGCCGTCCTCCGGTGGGCGTGCGCGCAATGAGTCGACGGCGGCCTTCGCGCTGGCCTCGCCGGCAAGTGACTGCCGCAACTCCTGTGCGGTCTGCCGGAAGCGCCCGCCGGCCGCGCTGGCGCGTTCGGTGAGCCACGCGGTGACCCGATGGCTCTCGTCGTCGGCGTCGTGGTCGTCGGGGTCGTCGGCGTGATCGTCGTCCTCGGAGTGCACGCCACCGTCGACGAGGTCGGCGTGGGCTTCCCAATCGTCGCCGGAGGGCTCCGCAGGATTCCCCTCGGTACCGGGTACCTCGGCTGGGTTCGTGTCACCGGTTGAATTCGTGTCACCGTCAGAGGTCACACCCACAGTTCACACCTCCGCGACGGCCCGTACGGGCGGTTGGGGCTCGACGGGTACAGCCTAGCGGGGGGTCGAAGTGACCAGACGGCAGACTGGTCCTCATCGACCCCGTCGGGTCGATGAGGTGAGGCCGGTCGCCCCTGCGCGGGGCCGGTGTCGAGAGGAGCCCATCATGACGGTCACCCTGCTCAGCCGCGACGGGTGTGCGGCGTGTGCGCGCGCCGCCGACGATCTGGCGCGGATCTGTGCGGAGGAGGGCGCCGATCTCGAGGTCGTCGATGTCGATGCCGCCGCGGCGGACGGCGATGTCGGGTTGCGTGCGGAGTTCGGCGATCGGCTGCCGGTGATCCTGCTCGACGGAGAGGAACACGGCTACTGGGAGGTCGACGAGGCCCGGCTGCGTGCCGACCTCGCCCGACGCTGATCGTGGCCTGGGCGCGAAGATCGGCGGGGTCGTGCCCGGCCGCGACGTGACCCGGGTATACGCTGATCGGCATCGACGCGGGCGACGACGGCCGCCCGCCCGGGTGTGTGGGAGTGGGTGTGCGGCAGTGAGCGTCAGTTCGGAGTCCGGCGACATTCCCGACCCCACCGTCGCCCGTCTCGCGAGTTATCTCTACGTCCTGCGGTCCTTTTCCCGGCGCGGCGTTCTCGTCGCCTCCAGCGGCCAGCTGGCCACCGCTGCGGGCGTGAATCCGGCGATCCTGCGCAAGGACCTGTCGTATGTCGGGGCCAACGGCGTGCGAGGCGTCGGATACGACGTCGGCAAGCTCACCGCCCGCATCTCCATCGCGCTGCACACCGACACCATCGCCACCGTGGTCCTCGCCGGCGCCGGCCGTCTCGGGCGGGCGCTGCTCGCCCACACCGGTGTCGGACGCGGCTTCGTCGTCGCCGCACTGTTCGACGACGACCCCGACACCATCGGGCAGCGGTTGACCCCCGACACGCCGGTGGTCTCCGCGCTCGACGACATCGAGACCGTGTGCGCCGATCCGTCGCTCGGATCGGTCGACATCGGCGTGGTCGCCACCGCCGATGAGCACGCACAACGCGTCGCCGACGCGTTCGCCGCGGTCGGCGTGCGGCAGCTTCTCAACGTGACGCCGGTCGGGCTCGTCGTCGACTCCGATGTCGTCGTCCGGCAGGTTGATCTAGCCTTGGAATTGCAGGTATTGGCCTTCACGGCGTCGCGCGGCCCGCTCGGTGCCCGCAACGCCGATCAGTTGCGCGCAGTGGCGGACCGGTAGGGGATATGAAAACGGTGACGGCGTGAGTGTCTTGTTGTTCGGTGTTTCGCATCGGAGCGCACCCGTTGAGGTGCTCGAGCGGATCGCGGTCTCCGACCACGACCGGCCCAAACTGGTCGACGAACTGCTCGGTTCGCTGGCCATCTCCGAGGCGATGCTCGTCTCCACCTGCAACCGCGTCGAGATCTACGCCGTCGTCGACGCCTTCCACCCCGCGCTCGAGGCCGTCGGCAAGGTCATCGGCGACCACTCGGGCATGAGCGTCAACGACCTCACCCGCCACGCCTACGTCCGCTATTCCGAGGCCGCGGTCGAGCACCTGTTCACCGTCGCGGCCGGCCTCGACTCGCTCGTCGTCGGCGAACAGCAGATCCTCGGTCAGATCCGTAACGCCTACCTCGACGCCGACGCCAACCGCAGCACCGGCCGCGTGCTGCACGAACTGGCCCAGCAGGCGCTGCGGGTGGGCAAGCGCGTGCACACCGAAACCGGTATCGACCGGGCCGGTGCGTCGGTGGTGTCGGTGGCCCTGCACCGTGCCCAGTCGTTGCTCAACAGCCCCATGACCTCGGCGGTCGTCGTCGGCGCCGGGGCGATGGGCGGACTCGCGACCGCGCAACTCGCCCGCGAAGGCGTCACCCACCTGACCGTGGTGAACCGCACCGTGGCCAATGCCGAGCACCTGGCCGGCAATGTCACCGCCAACCACGGCATCGAGGTGGACGGCGTCGGCTTCGACGATCTGCCCGCGGTGATGGCCGACGCCGATGTCGTCGTCGCCTGTACCGGTTCGGTCGGCTCGGTGATCGGGGTCGGTGACGTGCATTCGGCGCTCGCCGCGCGCGGAGCCGCCGCCGACAACCCGCTGGTCATCTGCGATCTGGGACTGCCGCGCAATGTCGATCCGGCCGCCGCGCGTCTGCCCGGCGTGCACGTCGTCGACATCGCCGGGCTCCGCGGGCACGCCGAGGCCAAGGCCGCCGAGGACGACACCCTCGCCGCCCGCTCGATCGTCGCGGGCGAACTCGCCGACTACCTCACTGCACAGCGTCAGGCCGAGGTCACCCCGACCGTTGCGGCGCTGCGGCAGCGGGCCGCCGACGTGGTGGAGGCCGAGATCCTGCGTCTGGAGACCAAACTCCCCGGGCTCGACGATCCGCAGCGCGACGAGGTCGCCAAGGCGGTGCGCCGGGTCGTCGACAAGCTGCTGCACGCGCCGACGGTGCGGGTCAAGCAACTCGCCTCGACGCCCGGTGGCGATCACTACGCCGAGGCGCTGCGTGAGCTGTTCGAGCTCAAACCGGGCTCGGCCGAGGCCGTCAGTGCTCCCGAGACCGGGCTGGGCCAGGCCGGGAGTGCACGTCACACCGGTCTCGATTCCACCCCCGATCAGGGAGAACGTTGAGCGATACGCAGAACCGGGCCGTCATCCGCGTCGGCACCCGGGGGTCGTTGCTGGCCCGCACCCAGACCCAGACCATCATCGACGCCCTCATCGCAGCCGGTCACCCGGCCGAATCGGTGATCATCAAGACCGCGGGCGACGCATCGGCGGCCCCGGTCGCCGAGATCGGCGTCGGCGTGTTCACCACCGCGCTGCGCAACGCCCTGCACGACGGGCGGATCGACGTCGCCGTGCACTCCTACAAGGATCTGCCCACCGCTCCCGATCCGGGGCTGGTCATCGCGGCCGTCCCGCCCCGCGAGGATCCGCGAGATGCCCTGGTCAGCAAGGGGCGACAGGTGCTCGGGGAGCTGCCGCCGGGATCCACGATCGGTACCTCGGCTCCGCGGCGGGCGGCACAGCTTAAAGCATTGGGTCTCGGTTTGGAAATCCGCCCCCTACGAGGCAACCTTGATTCTCGGTTGGGCAAAGTCGCCAGCGGCGAACTCGATGCGGTCGTCGTCGCGCGTGCCGGACTCGTTCGAATCGGAAGGGCCGATGAGGTCACCGAGGCGTTCGACCCGGTGGTCCTGTTGCCGGCACCGGCGCAGGGGGCGCTGGCCGTCGAGTGTCGCTCCGACGATGCCCAACTGGTGAGAACTCTCGCCGAGTTGGACGACGAGTCCACCCGTGCGTCGGTCGACGCCGAACGCGCGGTGCTCGCGGCGCTGGAAGCCGGGTGCACCGCTCCGGTCGGGGCGATCGCCGAGGTGGTCGAGTCGCTCGATGACGACGGGCGCATCTTCGTCGAACTGTCGCTACGGGCGGCGGTGGCGGCCGAGGACGGATCCGATGTGATCCGCGCTTCGGTGGTGGGTCCGGTGGATCGTGCCGACCAACTGGGTAGGGATCTCGCGGCCGAACTGCTGGAACTGGGAGCGGGCGAGCTCGTCGACTCTTCCTAGTTCCGGTGAGGAACACACAGCTCTCAGCGGATGAGGGCAGGAGAGTGCGAACGCATGAGCCGTACGACCAAGAAGGCCAATCCGGGGCGGATCTTTTTCGTGGGATCGGGGCCCGGGGACCCAGACCTGCTGACCGTCCGGGCGCGGAGCGTCATCACCTCCGCGACCACTGCCTACGTCGACCCCGACGTACCGGCCACGGTGGTCGCCATGATCGGTGCCGCGCACCGCGAGGAGCCCGCCGACGACCGGCGTAAACCGGCGAAGCAGACCGCAGAGAAGTCGGGCGCAGAGAAGTCGGGCGCAGAGAAGTCGGGCGCAGAGAAGTCGGGGTCCGACGTGGCCGCCGACGGCGCCGCGACCGAGGCCAAGCCCGCCGACTCCGAGTCGGCCGCCGACCAGCGCGTCGAGGCCGACCACGCCGATACCGATGCCGATCAGGTGGTTCGCCCGGCGCTCGGCGATCCCGGTGAGGTCGCCAAGACCCTCGTCGCGGCCGCCAAGGCCGGTGACGACGTGGTGCGCGTGGTCTCCGGGGACCCACTGACCACCGACTCGGTGCTCACCGAGGTCCATGCCGTGGCGCGCACCTCGGTCACCTTCGAGGTGCTGCCGGGCCTGCCCGCGGCTTCGGTGGTGCCCAGCTACGCCGGTATGCCGCTCGGCTCCAGTCACACCGTGGCCGACGTCCGCGCCGAGGGCGTCGACTGGGCGGCGCTGGCCGCGTCACCGGGACCGCTGGTGCTGCACGCGACGTCGGGGCACCTGGCCGAGACCGCCAGTGCACTGACCGAGCACGGGCTGGCCCCGCAGACACCGGTCGCGATCACCATCAACGGCACCACCTGCGCGCAGCGGACCATCGAGGCCACGCTGGCCACGCTCAACGAGCAGGGCAACGCGCTGACCGGTCCGTTGATCCTCACCGTGGGCAAGGTCGTCAGCCAGCGCGGCAAGCTCTCCTGGTGGGAGTCGCGCGCGCTCTACGGCTGGACGGTTCTGGTGCCGCGCACCAAGGATCAGGCCGCCGACATGAGTGAGCGCCTCGTCGGGCACGGCGCGATCCCGAAGGAAGTACCGACCATCGCGGTCGAGCCGCCGCGCAGTCCGGCTCAGATGGAAAGGGCCGTCAAGGGTTTGGTGGACGGACGCTACCAGTGGGTGGTGTTCACCTCCACCAACGCGGTGCGCGCGGTCTGGGAGAAGTTCGCCGAGTTCGGACTGGATGCGCGAGCGTTCTCCGGGGTCAAGATCGCCTGTGTCGGAGAGGCCACGGCCGAGCGGGTGCGGGCCTTCGGGATCAATCCCGAGCTCGTGCCGTCGGGGGAGCAGTCCTCACTCGGTCTGCTCGAGGACTTCCCGCCGTATGACGACGTGTTCGATCCGGTGGACCGAATCCTGTTGCCGCGGGCCGATATCGCCACCGAGACCCTCTCGGAGGGACTGCGTGAGCGTGGCTGGGAGATCGACGACGTCACCGCCTATCGCACGGTGCGTGCGGCCCCGCCGCCCGCCGAGACCCGCGAGATGATCAAGACCGGCGGTTTCGATGCGGTCTGCTTCACCTCGAGCTCGACGGTCCGCAATCTCGTCGGTATCGCCGGAAAGCCGCACGCGCGCACCATCGTTGCGTGCATCGGTCCCAAGACCGCGGAAACGGCAACGGAATTCGGGCTTCGCGTCGACGTGCAGCCGGAGAACGCGTCCATTCCGGACCTCGTGGATGCACTCGCCGAGCACGCCGCCCGACTGCGGGCCGAGGGGGCGTTGCCCCCGCCGCGCAAGAAGTCGCGGCGGTCGCGGTCCTAGGAGGGTGACGATGGCCCCGGTGATCCGTCCCCGCCGACTGCGCACCAGTGCCGCGATGCGTCGTCTCGTCGCCGAGACCACGCTCGCGCCAAGCGATCTCGTGCTGCCGATGTTCGTCGCCGACGGCATTGACGCCCCGCGTGAGATCACGTCCATGCCGGGCGTGGTCCAACACACCCTCGACTCGCTGCGCAAGGCGGCCGACGAGGCGGTGCGCGCCGGCGTCGGTGGGTTGATGCTGTTCGGGGTGCCCGCGGCCGGTGACAAGGATGCCGTGGGTTCGGGTGCCGACGACCCCGACGGTGTGCTCAACCGCGCGCTGTCGGAGCTGCGGTCGGATCTCGGTGATCGCACCGTGCTGATGGCCGACACGTGTCTCGACGAGTTCACCGACCACGGCCACTGCGGCGTCCTGGACGAGTCGGGTCGGGTCGACAACGACGCCACGCTCGAGCGGTACGTGTCGATGTCGTTGGCGCAGGCCCGATCCGGTGCTCATCTGCTCGGGCCGAGCGGGATGATGGACGGTCAGGTCGCGGCCATCCGTGAGGCGCTCGACGCGGAGGGCTTCACCGACACCGGCATTCTCGCCTACGCCGCCAAGTACGCGTCGGCGTTCTACGGGCCGTTCCGTGAGGCGGTGGGGTCGTCACTGCAGGGTGATCGGCGAACCTATCAGCAGGACGGTGCCAACCGGATCGAGGCGTTGCGCGAGGTGCGACTCGACCTCGACGAGGGCGCCGACATCGTCATGGTGAAGCCGGCGATGAGCTACCTCGACATCGTCCGCGACGTCGCCGAGATATCCGACGTTCCCGTTGCCGCCTACCAGATCTCGGGTGAGTATTCGATGATCACCGCCGCCGCCGAACGCGGCTGGATCGACCGCGATGCCGCGATTCTGGAGTCGCTCACCTCGATCCGACGTGCGGGCGCCAAGATCATCCTGACCTATTGGGCGGCGGAGGTTGCCGCGCGGTTGGGTTGAGCGCGCTCTCCCTCCCTCCCGCCGACGGCGCTCTCCCTCCCGTCGACAGCGCTCTCCCTAACGCCGACGGCGCTCTCCCTCTCGCCGACAGCGCTCTTCTCCTCGCCGACGGCGCTGATGTCTTTCCACAAATCGCCCATGCGGTGGACCCTTTTGCCTCTGTGCTGCGTCGAACCCCATATGCGACGAAGACTTACAACACCGAGCACCTCGGACAAACGAATACAGAACGCTCTGACGCGCTCCGGGCTGACAGCGGACGAACTCGACGTCGGCTTGCGGCGACTGCACGGTGACGCACTCGTTCCGCGGGACACGTTTCTCACAGCGGCGCAGCGGATCGCTGCGGTCGTCGCGGACACCGGTGGTCAGCCGGTCGTCAGCTCGACGGCCGCTACGATCCTGCACGGCAGCAGATGGTACTACGCGGATTTTGCCATCGACCTGATCCGTCATCCGACGGGATGCAACCGTGGGAGCGGCCTCACGCAGATCACGCGGACCGATCTCACAGACGACGACATCGTCGACGTTGACGGGGTGCTGGTGACCTCGCTTGTGCGGACCGCATTCGACATCGGGCGAATTGCTCCCGACTGGCGTGCGTTGGGATATCTCTGTGCCCTGGCCCGTGCAACGGACTTTCTGTCGCGGAGCTGGGCCGATACGTTGATGAGCGGCCCGGACGGCGTGGTGTCCGTCAGCTTCGGGAGATGCTGCCGTACATCAATCCGGCATTCGAGTCCCCGCCCGAGGCCTGGCTCTTTCTGATCGCCGTCCGCGGCCAGCTACTCACTCCCGACATCCAGATCGAGGTGTCCGACGCCGACGGCATCGTGTACGCGCGAATCGATCTGGGATACGCGGAACTCAAGATCGGGATCGAGTACGACGGGGAGGAGTTCCATTCGACGCCGGAGCAGGTGGCGTATGGAGAACGGCGCCGGAGGATGCTGGAGGCTGCCGGTTGGATCATGATCTACATCGACAAGGTCCGGCTCCGAGATCCGATGGGGATCATCAGGGAGATCGTCGCCGCCCTCCATGCTCGAGGAGCCTACTGATGTCGTCTCCGACGAGTCGGGCGCTGTCGGCGTCAGCACGGGCGCCGTCGGTGGGAGGGAGGGCGCTGTCGGCGGGAGGAGGGCGCTGTCGGCGAAGGACTTGGGCGCTGTCGGCACCGGGTTCATTACCCTGGTACCCATGTCAGCATCCATCGACCCGGGCCACGGCACCGGGCCGCAGCCCGACTCCCCGGAGGGTGCGAAACCGAAGCTCGTCGAGTCGATCGTGATCGCCTCCGAGCTGTGGCTCGTGGTGATCGTCGCGCACGTCGTCACCGTCATCGCCACCTTCGGGGCCACCCGCGACATGTATCACCAGGTCGCAAAGCAGAGCTACACCCCGGGCTCCGCCGAGTACGACATGATCACCTCCGGTGGTGTCATCGTCGGCCTCGTCGTGGTCACCACGATCATCGAGATCGGCGTCGCGCTGGCGCTGCTGGTCCTCACCCGCAAGGGCTACAACTGGGCCCGCTTCATCCTCGGCGCGATCAGCCTGTACCTGGTGATCAGCACGTTCTTCACGCTGTTCGGCGACGTTGCGCCGCGCTGGGCGATGATCCCCAACGTGATCGGTGGCGTGGCCGCCCTGGGTGCTGTGGTGCTGTTGCTGCGTCGCGAGTCCGACACCTACTGCAAGAAGATGGCGCAGTACCGCCGCGCACCGCGCATGGTCGGCGCGCCGTATCCACCGGTGCCGGGCTTCGGTCCGCCGGGTTATCCACCGACACCGGGCTATCCACCGCCCCCGGGTTATCCCCAGCAGGGTTACCCGCCGGGCTATCCGCCGACTCAGGGATATCCACCACCGGGTTACCCGACGCCGGGCCAGTACCCGCCGTCGACCGGCTACCCGCCGAACACCTCGGCGCCCGACTCCGCCGATCGCGACGCCGAAGCCCCCGACAACCACCCCGACGACACCGTCTCGCTCGACAAAGGACAGCGCCACCGTGACGAAACCTGATCCCGCCCAACGCCCTCGCGTCGTGGTCTGGGCGTATCGCTGCTGGCTGCTGGCCGGTGCGCTGTTGGTGATCCTGGGCGTCGTCTACGCCGTGCTGGCGGTGATCGTGCCCGGTCCGACTCTGCTGCCGGTCGGTATCGGTGTCCTGATCGCGGCGATCGGCGCCGCCGAGGCATTCATCGGCACCAAGGCCTACACCGGTGACGAGCGCTGGCGCTCGTCGCTGGCCGCGCTGACCCTGGTGGCGGTCATCATGCTGCTCATCCTGAGCTTCCTGGAGTCCCTCCTCGCGTTTGCGCTGCTGGCAGCGGTCATCGGTCTGTTCGGCTCTCTGCTGGCCTACCGCCCCGAAGGCGACGCCTGGTTCACGGGCAAGAACCCGGCCGACATCAAGAAGGGGCAGGCACAGAAAGCTCAGACGTCGACGTCCGCGGGCAAGAAACGTGGACGGTCGGGACGGTGACCGATCGTTCGCCCGCTCCCGACGACGACCGCGCCGAGACCGAGACCGACGTGCCCGACGCGGGCGCCGATGCACCGGTGGCCGACGCGACCGAGTCGTCCGATGAAGCAGAGTCTCCCGAGCCCGCCACCCCCGAGTCCGAGTCCGCCGAACCCGATCCCCACCCCATCCCCGAGGATCGCGGCGAGGTGCTCTTCTACGAGCCCGGCGGAAGCTGGTGGGTGGTGGCCATCGGTCCGGTGCTGATCGGGGCGGTCCTCGCGATGGAGATCAGCGGCCCCGGGCAGGTGCACTGGCCGGTGCTGATCATCTTCGGGTTGATCATCATCGGCTTCTCGGTCGTGCAGGTGATCGCCGCGCGCAGGCATGTGTCCGTCGAACTCACCGAACTGACTCTGCGACAAGGTGTTCGGATCATCGCACTCGACGAGATCGATACCATCTACCCCGAGAACAACGGCCCCGACGCCAAGGATTGGGAGAGCGCTCGTGCCCTGGGCGAACTTCACGGTGTCCCTCGTCGTCGGCGCGGTATCGGACTCAAACTCGCCGACGGTTCGCTCGCCCAGGCATGGGCGCGGGACGTGCAGAGGTTCCGGCGTGAGCTCACCGAAGCCCACACCGCGGTCGCGCTCGGCCTGCCACCGCGGGGCTCCGCCACGGACTGACCGGCCGGAGGCCGCAATGTAACGCCCCGGCCGCAGGCCGCAATGTAACGCCCCGGCCGCAGGCCGCAATGTAACGATGGATCGGTGAGCCCGCACCCGACCGACGACGAATGGAACCGCGAGCAGCGTTCGGAGACGACGACCGAACGTCTCGACCGCAACTGGTCGGTCTCGTCCTGCTCGGACTGGCGTTGGCCGGCGCGATGGTCGTCGTCTTCGGGGCGACCGCCGGTACGGCTCCCGGCATCCTGGCCGGTGCTGCCACCCTGGTGATGTTCGCGTGCCTCTGGCTGGTGTTCCCGTTCGCGCTGCGCGTGCGCGCAGATGACCCCCCATCGGACGCGCGCCACCGACCGTAATGCGCTGCGGTACTACCCGTTCTCGATCATCGGCGCCACCAGGAGGTTCTCCGGGATGCCGAAGGCATCGACGAGAACGTCTGCGTAGGGCCGCAATTCAAGACACAGTTCGTTGACGCCGCGCCGGATCGCCTTGGCGCGCTCCACCGACACGTGCCGGTGCATCAGGAACCATGCCAGGTCGTCCTCGAGCGCCGAGTAGACGAACAGATCGCAGACCTTGCCGAGCAGTTCGGCGGCGGCTTTCGAGTCGCAGTCGTTGATCGCCTCGATGAACGATTCGAGCACCACTCGCTCGGTGTGTACCCGGCCGACCTTCAGCAGATGATCCTGGGCGTTGTTGAACACCTCGAAGGCGTCGTTGTCGTCGTCGGTGGCCCGCCGTAACCGCTGCGCACAGGTGCGGACGAGGTGGTCTTCACGGTTGCGGAACAAGCGGATCTGCGTGCCGCGATCGGTCAGCGTCGACTTCTCGGTGTCCTCGTCGGAGCTCTCCAACAGGGTTTGGATCACCTGTCGCGCAGCGGTTTTCTCGACGACGACATCGCGCGCCATACCGGCGATGAATCGCACCCACCCGCCGGCCGAGAGACCCTGCACGTCGTCGGCGTAGGCGGAGAGCAACTCCTTGGCGACCAGCTGGGTGAGGACGGTGTTGTCACCCTCGAAGGTGGTGAACACGTCGATGTCACCACGCATGATCGAGAGCTGGTTCTCGTCGAGATAGCCTGCGCCGCCGCAGGCTTCGCGGCTGACGTTGATCGCGTGCGATGCGTGCCAGGTGCCGTAGGCCTTCAACCCGGCCGCCGAACTCTCGAGCTGGCGCTGACGTCCGGCATCGGAATCGTCGGGTGCGGCCGATTGCACCTCGTGCAGCTCGGCGACCAGCTCGTTCTGTGTGCACGTGATGGCATACGATTTCGCGATGAGCGGCAACAGTTTTCGCTGATGGCCCAGATAGTCGAGCACGGTGATCTCGTCGTCGGCGCCGGGTGCCTCGAACTGTTTGCGGACCGTCCCGTACTTCGTGGCGAGCGCCAGCGCCTTGCGTCCGGCCGCACCTGCGGTCGCCGCCACCGAGACCCGACCCCGGATCAGGGTGCCGAGCATGGTGAAGAACCGCCGATTCGGGTTCTCGATGGGGGAGCGGTAGGTGCCGTCGGCCTCGACGTCGGCATAGCGGTTGAGGAGGTTCTCCGCAGGAATCCGGACGTGGTCGAACAGGATTCGGCCGTTGTCGACGCCGGCCAGTCCGCCCTTGTAACCGCAGTCGCTGGTCGTCACACCCGGCAGGTCGTCACCGTTGTCGTCGCGGATCGGCACCACAAAGCAGTGCACCCCGTGGCTTTCCGGCTCCTGGCCCGGCCCGGCGGTGATCAGCTGGGCGAAGACCGCGGCCACCCGCGCGTGCTGCGCGGCACCGCCGATGTAGTCCTTGCGCGCCGACGGGGTGGGGGAGTCGATGACGAACTCCTGCGTCTGCGGGTCGTAGGTGGCGGTCGTCTCCAACGCCTGCACGTTCGAGCCGTGGCCGGTCTCGGTCATCGCGAAGCAGCCGAGCAGATCGAGGCTGATGATGTCGGAGACGTACTTGTCGTGGTGGCGTTTGGTGCCGAGGTTCTCCACGGCCCCGCCGAACAGTCCCCATTGCACGCCGGCCTTCACCATCAGCGACAGATCGGCGTAGCCGAGCATCTCGATGGCGGTGATCGACGCGCCCACGTCACCGGTGCCGCCGTGATCGCTCGCGAAACCGGCCGCCGCGAATCCCTGCGAGGACAGTTCGCGCATCTCCTCGAGCACGCGGGCGCGTGCCTCGTCGAGGGTGTGCGACGGGTCGGGTAGCAGGTCGGAACGGTTGGCGCGTTCGCGCACACTGTCGCGGGTGGCGCGCCAACGGCCGTCGAGCGTGCGTCGCAGGCCATCGACGAGCAACTCGCGGGTCGCCTGATCGAGTTCGGTCGATTCCTCACGGCCCGTGACGTCGACGTCCGTCGACGCCGCGGTGCTGCGACTGCTTGTGGTGTCGTCGGGGTTCGCGGTCGGCGATTGCGTGGGTGTGGACATGGCTCCACGGTACGGACCCCGCGCGGCCGAGATGGGTGGTTTGGTGTGCGATCTCACGCGCCGACGGCGTGCGCCGGTCGCGCGACCGGTTCCGGCATCCGATGCCTGCCGCCTGCGCCACCGGGTGTGGCAGGCGGGCGCAACGCCGCGCGG
>NZ_MVPX01000083.1:0-14505 GCF_002043085.1 Gordonia sp. i37
AGGTCGGCGGCCACCTGCCCGGGAATGGTGGCCGGGTCGCTCGCCGCAGGAGTCGGGACAGCCGAAGGCCGGGCGGCGGCCCGGGCGGGGGTGGTCGGGGCACCGGTACCGTGCAGTGCCCGGTCGGCGCTCACCGTGACCTGTGTGGCCGACGTGCGCGCAGGTGGCTGTGGCGCAAACGAATCGGCGATCGAGTCGAGCAGTTGCCGTCCCGACCCCGCGGCCACCGGAAGGGCCTGCTCGAGTCCCTTGATGTTGGCGGCGATGTTCTCCCCGAGCTGGACGCGCACCGCCTGCAGGGTCGCGTCGAACTGCGCGACACTGGCCCGCAACGCCTGCGGAGTGGTGGCCGCGGCGAGGTCGGCACCGATCTGTTGCTGGGACTGTTTGGTCCAGATGTTGTAGGTGACCGCATGATCCGGGCGCGTCGCCTCGTCGTAGTCGGGGCGATTGGTCACCCAGTCGTGCGCGGTGAGCGGCTGCCCGAAGTCGAACAACGTGTAGTACCTGCCGAACAGGTAGATCTTCGGAAGCGAGTCCGGCGCGCCGATCGCGGCGCCGCCGATCTGGCAGGGCAGGCAGTAGGTGCCCGGCACCATCGGGTCGAGCGACTCCCAGGTTGCCGCGCCCAGCGCGGTCAACGCCGTGGCCCATTGGCTACCCGACGGCGCCGCGACGTAGCCGGTCGGGGTCTGGGTGAGGGTCTGCCAGATGGCCTTCCACGGCCCGAACGGATCGAGGCGGTACGTTTTGCCCGACCAGTCCGGTTGGATGTCGACGACCCGGCCGTCTGCGGTCGTGTATGTCTGATCCGTCGGGTCGATGGTGTTGCGGATCGTGGGAAAGGTGTACCCGAGAACCAGCCGCCACGTCGGAACCTGCCCATATTGGGTGAAATAGAAGACGTTCGAGCAGGGGCCCGGAATGCCCGTACAGTCCGGGGTCATCGGCGCGAACGCCGCCAGCGACAGCCACCATTGATCGTAATTCGCCTGTGCCACCAACGGAATCGGCACCATCATCAGGGTCATACCCCTGAGCTTCTCTTTGTCCTGCTCGTCGAATCCGACGACGTTGGTGGGGATGTAGAGCCACCAGTTGCCCGAATCCTCCAGTGCCGCAGTGGTCAGGTTCACGCCCTGATACTCGTAGGCCGCCATGTTGGCGATCGTCTGCGCCAGGTTCGCCGGAATGTTCGCCACCGAGTCCGCGGTCAGTCGAATCGCGACGGTCGACGCCTCGGGAGTCGCTTCGGCGGTCGGTGTGGGCGGCGGAACATACGTTGCCGCGGAAGCGATTCCCGCTCCGATCAGTGCCGTTGACACCGCCGCCAGTATGCGCCCGGCCGCCCGCCCCGATCGATCCTCGGCCGCGGATGTGTACCCCACGTGTGCCCCCTCGTGCCTTCCCCGGCCTCCTCGCACCGTAGGCACATACAGCCGGTTCCGGCCACCCCCGGGGCCACATTGCCAGGAAACCGACAGTCGTCGCCGATGCCGAAGTGCGTCGACGGCTGCCTCAGGGCAGCAAGCCGATTCGCCGCGCCCGCACCACCGCTTCGCGACGATTGTGTACTTCGAGTTTGCGCATCAGATTGCCCACGTACCCCTTGATCGTCTCCGGCCGCAACGACAACCGATCGGCGATCTCGGCATTGCTGCAGCCGAGTGCGAGGTGCGCCAACACGTCGGTCTCGCGGGTCGACAACGAGACCGCCGTGCTCGATTCGGCCCCTGATCCCAGCCCGCGTAGACGCCTCTCGACGCCACGCAACCGTTCGGCCAGTGCGGGATCGGTGGTGGTGTCCGCGATCTCCCGCAGCGCCAGATAACTTTCGATGATCCCATCGGCCACCGACGCCGGCACCGTCGTCGGATCGCACTGTGTCTCAATCTGTTTCACGCGACGATCGACGTCGTCACGGACCTCGATCTCGTGTGCGAGTCGGCGAGCGCCCACCGCGACCCGTGCGACGATCCGATCCCCGATGCGCTCGGGTGCGCGCAGCCCGCCGTAGAGCACCGCCCGGGTGCGCCCGCCGACCACCGCGGGAGCGGCCACCAGGGATTCGATGCCCTCCCCGGACACCTCGCGGTCGTAGTCGTGGGTGATCTCGGTGGAGTGGAAGTAGTCGGCGACGGCACCGGGGCGGCGCTCGACGATGGTCCGTCCGCCGAGCCCACGGTCGGAACCGATCAGGAGATCACGCAGCAGCGCGGTGCGGGTCCCGACGAAACCCGACAGCAGCGCGCCCGGACCGTCCACGAGCCCGCCGAACAGCACCGGCAGGCCCGTCGTCCGATGCACCCCGCGCAACTCGGCGCGCACCGCATCGGCGTCGTCGGGACGCCGGGGATCGGTGACCATGGTCCTCTCCTCCTCGCCCCTTGTCTTTGCCACCGGTACGTGTCGGACCGACATCGCCATCGGGGCCGAAACCACCTACTTTCGGGGGTGGTACCGGCACTAGTGTGATCCATACGCTCGGAGGACGACAAACGTCGCGGCCCTCACCCGTGTTCGCATCGGCCGCGGCACGACGATCTGGAGGAGACGATGTCTGTCTCGGACACCGATACGACCCTTGCCGAGGCCCTGGCGCTCGACGCCGACTTCGGCCGGATCGATTGTGGCAGCGCCAACCGGTCCGAACTGAGTCCGCTGCGATTCCTTGAACGCAGCGCAACGGTGTTCGGCGACCGCACCGCGATCATCTACGGGGATCGTCGCGCGAGTTACGCGGAGTTCGCCGACGAGGTGCAGCGCCTCGCCCGGGTTCTCAAGAGCCGGATCGCGCGCGGTGAGCGGATCGCCTATCTCGCACCCAACATCCCGGAGATGCTCGTCGCGCACTACGCGGTCCCGCTGGCCGGCGGTGTGCTCGTCGCGCTCAACTCCCGCCTGGCCGGACCCGAACTGGTCTACATCCTCAATCACGCGGGCGTCACCACGCTGTTCTTCGACGCCGAATTCCGGCACACCGTTTCGCTCATCGCCGACGAGGTCCCCGAGGTGGCCACCACCGTCGAGATCACCGACCCCGAATTCGGTCCGACGATGGGCGATGTAGGCGCGTCGGGGATCACCGGCCTGCAGACCTATGCCGATTTCCTGGCCCTCGCCGACGGTCCCGACGTCGAGCAGGACCCCATCCCGTGGACCGTCGACGACGAGGACACCGTCATCACCATCAACTACACCTCGGGGACCACCGGAAAGCCCAAGGGCGTCATGTACACCCACCGCGGGGCATACCTGAACTCCTTCGGCGAGACCTTCCACAACCAGTTCACCGGCCACAGCCGCTATCTGTGGACGCTGCCGATGTTCCACTGCAACGGCTGGGGCACCCCGTGGGCGGTCACCCAGGCATCGGCGACCCACGTGTGTCTGCGTGCGGTCCGTGCCGACGCCGTGTGGGACGCGATCGACGATCTCGGCATCACCCACCTGTGCGGGGCACCCACGGTGTGTACGACGATCGCGGGATCGCCTCGCGCACATCGCCTCGACCGGCCCCTGCACATCACCACCGCGGGTGCGCCACCGAGCCCGACCGTCATCGGTCAGCTCGAGGCGCTCGGTATCACCGTGGTCCACGTCTACGGCCTCACCGAGGTCTACGGCCCGTACACGATCTGCGAATTCCAGGACGCCTGGGCCGAATTGCCCGCCGATGCGCGCGCGGCCAAACTCTCCCGACAAGGCGTCGGCATGGTGCAGGCCGAGGCGGCGCGCGTCGTCAAACGTGATGTCCTGCCGCTCGTCGACGTACCCGCCGACGGAGAAACCATGGGCGAGATCGTGTTACGCGGCAACAACGTGATGGCCGGCTACTTCCGGGATCCGGCCGCAACCCGAGAGGCGTTCGCCGGCGGCTGGTTTCACACCGGCGATCTCGGGGTGATGCATCCCGACGGGTACATCCAGCTGCGCGATCGAGCCAAGGACATCATCATCTCCGGCGGCGAGAACATCTCCACCATCGAGGTCGAACAGGCTCTGGTGAGCCATGATTCGGTCCTCGACGTCGCCGTCATCGGCGTCCCCGACGAGAAGTGGGGTGAGCGCCCGCGCGCCTACGTCCTGCTCACTCCCGGGGCGCAACTGAGCGCCGAGGAGCTCATCGAGCACGCCCGGACCCTGCTGGCCGGCTACAAGGTGCCGCGCGACATCGTCTTCGCCGACGAGCTACCGCGCACCTCCACCGGCAAGGTCCTCAAGTTCGAGTTGCGTCAGGACGCCCAGCACGACTGAGCATCGCGGTCATCGGCGCCGGAATCCACGTCGCAGGTAACGGGCCCGGTAATCGGCGATCACCTGCGGTGGCACCAGTTCCCGCGGTAACAGCACGACGGTGCGCCGGCCCGTGCAGAGCAGCACCACCCGCGAGTTGACCACGACCCGATCGAACCGTTCGAGCTGAATCTGCGAGTAGGTCGCTCCCACCCGGTGCCCGATCCACAACGGGGGTGAACTCCGCGCCGACCGGTGTCCCGGCGGGCATGATCCGACGCATCCGGCGTTGGCCCAGCGCGATGCCCAGCGTGAGCATCGTGGCCTGGGCGAGCAGGAACAGGCCGAGGACCACGACCACCGTGACCACCGCCGGCGGCCGGGAGTCGGTGGAGGATGCGGCGACTGCGGCGACGAGCGCGCCGACGGCGGCGGGCAATGATTGCCGCAGCATCCATCCCGGCGTGAGCAGGGCGCCCCGGCACAGTCGGGGACCGAGTGCGTCGTCGGCGATCAGTTCTGCGCGCAGCACCCCGTCGGGTCCGGCCCCCACGTACGGCGGGGGTGCGGTCGGTGAGAGCGGCGGCGAGGACGACGACGGTGAGAACTGGTAGGCCACATCACGATTGGACCGCATTCCGCCCCGAAAAGCCGCCCCGGTCGGCGGTCCGAATGACCCTGCCGCGCCCGACCTCACCGGGCGCCGGAAGCCCACTGCGTAGCCAGATGCGGTGGCAGCAACTCCGCCGGCACGGTCAACCGAAGTCCGCGGCCGGTGCGCAGCACGACGATGCCGCAGCGATAGGTGACGTCGCTGATCTGTGTCATGTCCACGCCGTTGATCAGGCCCGCATAGTCCACGAGTATCCGGCTGTGCGTGATCTCCGACGACAGCGCGGAACCATCGGGGAGCACTCGCCGCCACCTCGCCCCCGGCCCCAGGAGCACGATGACGATGGCCACGACGAGTATGGGTGCAAATCCCAGCGGGTTCGACGAAGGCGGGAGTGCGAGGGCGAGGGCGAGGCCGATCAGCACGATCAGCATCGCGAACGCCAGGCCCGCCAGGAGGTTGCAGCGGGTCCGGGTCAGCAACGTCGCCCGTGTCAAGCGCCGGCGCACCTGGGAGTCCACTGGAATCGTCGCGTGAAAGGTGGGCGGCGCCATGGTCGACGGGTGGGCCGGGGTCGTCGGCGTACCCCAGTGCCCGGGATTCTGTACGACGAACTCAGGATTCGACATGGGAAAGATGGTACCGGTGGCTTCCGCCGCCGCAAGCCGTCGACTGTCGCGCGGGCGGCATCGCGCGCCATACTGGACCGATGGCACCGAGTGACACCACGGTCGATCCGGTCGATCTGCGCACCCAGGTCGTCGCGGCATCGATCCGGCTCTTCAGCGAGTACGGGTACGAGTCGACGACCGTCGATCAGATCGCCGCGGACGCCGGGGTCTCGCGACGCACGCTGTTCCGCCAGTTCCGCTCCAAGGAAGACATGATCTTCGCCGATCACGAGGCTCTGATCGCCCAGGTTGCCGAGCGTCTCGGCGCCGACGAGTTCGCGCGGGACGAATCGGTGGACGGCCCGGACCCGTGGACGGACGTCTGCGACGCCGCCGAGATCGTCTTCACGCACTTCCTCGCCACCCGGGACCTTGCCGTCCGACGGCTCCGCGTGGTCACCCGGGTACCGGCACTGCGCGACCGCGAGCTCGTCACCACCTATCGCTACCAGCGCGTCTTCGAGGAGTTCCTGCGCCGACGCCTTCCCGACGAGTCGCCCGAGCGCATCGTCGCCTTCGCCGCCGCGGTGACCTCGGTGCACAACTACCTGCTGCGGTCGATGATCCGCGGCGACGCCGACGCCACGGTGAGCACGCTTCGTACCGAACTCCGACGCATCCGGCTGGCACTGGGTGCCGACGATGGCGGCGACGACGGTGCCGGTACCGCGATCACCGTCGTCACCCACCCGATCGACGCGGGCGCCGATCAGATCGCCCGTGCCGTCGCCGAGGAGATCCGGGCCCAGCGATCTCGCCGGACCTGACGGCGCGCTACCGACGCCGGTGTGCCCACACGGGTGGCACGTAGTGTCGACATCTGCACCACCGACGGAGTATCCTGGCACTCAGTGTCGTCGTCTGTGGTGCCCGCATCCGTCGCACGACCGGTACCCCGACGAGCATCGATCACCGCCGCGCAGCACTCCGCGCGCATCGAGGAGGAGCCCCCATGGCCTTTGGAAACCCCGGATTCAACGTCTTCGAATTGCCCGAGGAGCACGTCGCGCTCCGCGAGGCGATCCGTGCGCTCGCCGAGAAGGAGATCGAACCGCACGCCGCCGACGTCGACGAGAACGCGCGCTTCCCGCAGGAAGCCCTCGACGCGCTCGTCGCCAGCGGATTCAACGCGATCCACGTTCCCGAGGAGTACGACGGACAGGGTGCCGACTCGGTCGCCGCCTGCATCGTGATCGAAGAGGTTGCGCGCGTGTGTGCGTCGTCGTCGCTGATCCCGGCCGTCAACAAGCTCGGCACCATGGGTCTGATCCTCAACGGTTCCGACGAACTCAAGGCAAAGGTGTTGCCGTCGATCGCCTCCGGTGAGGCGATGGCGTCCTACGCCCTCTCCGAGCGTGAGGCCGGTTCGGATGCGGCGTCGATGAAGACCCGCGCCCGCAAGGACGGCAGCAACTGGGTGCTCAACGGCTCCAAGTGCTGGATCACCAACGGCGGCAAGTCATCCTGGTACACCGTCATGGCGGTCACCGACCCCGAGAAGAAGGCCAACGGCATCTCGGCGTTCATGGTCCACGAGGACGACCCGGGCTTCACCGTCGGCCCGCTGGAGAAGAAGCTCGGCATCAAGGGATCACCCACTGCCGAACTGTATTTCGAGGACTGCACCATTCCCGAGGATCGGATCATCGGTGACGAGGGCACCGGCTTCAAGACCGCGCTGCAGACCCTCGACCACACCCGCCCGACCATCGGTGCGCAGGCCGTCGGCATCGCGCAGGGTGCGCTCGACAAGGCCATCGCCTACGTCAAGGACCGCAAGCAGTTCGGCAAGCCGATCAGCTCGTTCCAGGGTGTGGAGTTCATGATCGCCGACATGGCGATGAAGGTCGAGGCCGCCCGGCTGATGGTCTACACCTCCGCCGCTCGCGCCGAGCGTGGCGAGAAGAACCTCGGCTTCATCAGCTCGGCGTCGAAGTGCTTCGCCTCCGACGTCGCCATGGAGGTCACCACCGACGCCGTGCAGCTCTTCGGAGGTGCCGGCTACACCCGTGACTTCCCGGTCGAGCGGATGATGCGCGACGCCAAGATCACCCAGATCTACGAGGGCACCAACCAGATTCAGCGCGTCGTGATGAGTCGCGCACTGCTGCGCTGAGCCCGTCCCAGCCCGCCGGACCGTCGACAGCGCCCGCCAGAAACGCCGACAGCGCCCATCTGCGCTGTGATAGCGCTTTGCCGGGCGCTGTCGGCGTGTGGGCGGACGCTGTCTCCTGGTTGAGCTCGAAGTCGCCGCAGGAGAGTTCGAGCGGACTGTTCTTCGACGACGCCGGAGCGCCCAATCGACGGGTGTGAGCGCCCGGTCGGCGAAAGACGATCAGGCGTAGCTCGGCCGGAATTGTAGAGCGGCGTGCTGTTTGGCCGCGGCCGCCCGGAAATCGCCCATGGCCCTGGGCATGTGGAACGCGTTGGTGACGATGAGAGCCCCGGTGGCGCCCATGGCCTTGAGCATGGCGACGGTGTAGGTGGCGTTCTCCACGGTGTCGGTGGAACGGCCCTCGTTGACCATCTGCCACATCGGCACACCGCGCCTCATCAGCCCGAGATTCATGAACTGCGCCTCCGACACCGGCAGCCACCAGGTATCGCCGCCGGAGACGATGACCCGATTGAACGGATGCGACCGGGCCAAGGCCGCGCAGGTGTCGAGGCGCTCGTTCAGGATCGTCGGCGTCTGACCGAAGGTTCCCATCTTGGCGCCCAGGACGACGATGTAGCGCGTCGGCGGACTCTGCCACAAGAACAGGCTGGTGGGGGAGAGCAGATCCGAGCTGCCCAGACCCGAGCTGCCCCAATCCGACGAACCGTTGTCCGCGCGGGCCGGCGACGACACCAGGCCGCCGACGGTCACCGCGAGAACCACTACCACGATTGATGCCACCACCCGAAGCCGCATGCGATGTAGCATAGCGCAGACTATTAGCTGTACTAATTGTCTCGTTGGCCTCGAATGGTCACTTCGCGCGGATCAGGTGAAGGCGATGTACTTGACCGTCAGGTACTCCTCGATGCCCTCCGAGCCGCCTTCGCGGCCGATACCGGACTCCTTGACGCCGCCGAACGGTGCTGCGACATCGGAGATCACTCCGCGATTCACCCCCACCATGCCGGAGTCCAGCGCCGTCGACACGCGCAGCGCCCGATCCAGGTCGCGGGTGAAGAAGTATGCGGCCAAACCGAATTCGGTGGAGTTGGCAGCCTTGATCGCCTCGTCCTCGGAGTCGAAGGAACTGATCACCGCCACCGGGCCGAAGATCTCGCCGCGAGTGACCGGCGCGTACGCGTCGACGTTGTCGACGACGGTGGCCGGATAGAAGAAGCCCTTTCCGCCAGGGGCCTTGCCGCCCAGGCGAACCCGGCCGCCGTGCGCGACAGCGGTCTCCACGGCCTCGGCGACCTTGTCGCGCTGCGCCGCGCTGACCAGCGGGCCGAGGGTCACGCCGTCGTCGTACCCGGGTCCGATCCGAACCGCAGACATCTTCTCGACCAGTTTCTCGGTGAACTCCTCGACCACACCGGACTGCACCAGGAAGCGATTGGCCGCGGTGCACGCCTCGCCGCCGTTGCGCATCTTGGCCAGGAAGGCACCCTCGACAGCCTTGTCGACGTCGGCGTCGTCGAACACGACGAACGGCGCGTTGCCGCCGAGTTCCATCGATGTGCGCTGCACCCGCTCGGCAGCCTGGCCGAGTAGATTCTTGCCGACCGGGGTCGAGCCGGTGAAGCTGATCTTTCGAATCCGGTCGTCGCCGATGATCGCCGACGCCACCTCCCGCGCCCGCATCGTCGGGAGCACCGACAGCACGCCCGCGGGAAGTCCGGCCTCGGCGAAGATCTCGGCGAGCGCCAGCATCGTCAACGGCGTCTCGTGGGCCGGCTTGACCAGCATCACGTTGCCCGCGGCCAGCGCGGGACCGATCTTGCGCGTTCCCATGGCCAGCGGGAAATTCCACGGTGTGATCGCCAGGCACGGGCCGACCGGGGCGTGGGTCACGACGATCCGGCCGGTCCCCGCAGGAGACTGGGTGAACCTGCCGTCGATGCGTACCGCCTCCTCGGCGAACCACCGCAGGAACTCGTTGCCGTAGCGCGCCTCGGCCAGGCTGTCGGGCAGGGCGCGTCCGAGTTCGAGAGTCATCAGCATCGCGAGATCGTCGGTGCGGTCGGCGACGAGACCGAAAGCGCGACGCAGGATCTCACCGCGCTCACGGGACGGGGTCGCCGCCCACTCATCGGCGACCGAGGTTGCGACGTCCAGGGCGCGACGCGCGTCCTCGACGGTGGCGTCGGCAACCTGGGTCAACGGTTGCTCCGTTGCCGGATCGTAGACGGTGAACGTACCCGAATCCGACGCCTCGACCGACTCGCCGCCGATCCACAAACCGGTGGGTACACCGTCGAGAACGGCCTGGGTGTCGATGATCTCGGTGGTGCTCATGAAAGGTCCTCTCGCTGCGATGCGCGGTGCGCTCGGTGGTTCGGTGTGGTTCGCCGATTCAGTGGTGCTCGGTGTTCGACGCGTGGCAGTGCGCCGACGGCGACGGCTCGACGTCGAGTGCCGGGTTGCGGTCGAAGAAGCCGAAAGGCTTGAGCCAGAACGAGACCACGTCGACCGGCATGACCGGCCAGTCCTCGGGACGGGTGATGTGGTGGATGCCGAACACATACCAGAGGACGACGTCGGTGTTCTCGATCGACCGATTGTTCTTGGTCCACTCCGCCACACCCGTGTCGCGCTCGGATTGGTTGACGAATTCCCCTGCAGGCCAACGCTCGTCGGCATTGTTCGGCGTCACCCACAGGGTGTGGCCGATGACCGTGGCGCGCTGGAAGACCGGCGAGGCGGGATCGAACATCGCCGGGAACGCGCCGGTCGGGGACAGCTTGTAGGCCGGATGGTGACCGAGTTCGGTGGTGCGGTTGGTGTTGACGATCTTCCAGCTCTTCTGCGTCGCGAAGTCCGGGTCCTGCATGCCCTCGTTCTCGGTGCGCAGCGCCGTATTACGTTGCGTGAGAGACAATCCGAGCGGATTACCCGGGCCCATCGGCTCGGCGACGGTCTCCGAGGCGAACACGGTGTTGTCGGTGCCGTCGATGTCGAGGTCGAGCCGCGCGACGAGGAAGTGCTGATGAAACGGTGCATACGTGCGATCGTCGATGACGGTGCCGTGCGGATTGCTGGTCACACCGGGCGGCATCGGTGTGGTCACCATGATGCCGGTGGCGCGGACCTCGCACTCGATGTTGCCGTCCTGGTAGAACCGCCAGTACACCAGGTATTCGTAATTGGCCACGGTCACATGGAAACTCACCGTGAGCCGCCGCATGCGTCGGACCTCGGCGCCGGCGTCGTGATCGACGTGCTTCCAGAGGACGGCGTTGTCCTCCTCGTGGATGCAGATGGCGTTGGTGATGGTGTAGGGCTCACCGGCGCTGTTGTGCAACACCGCATCGAGGTAGCGGATCTCGCCCAGGCAGTCGCAGCCGAGTTCCAGCGAGGTCGTCATGAAGCCCAGACCCCACTCGCCGATGTCGAAAGCGGTACGGCGGTAATGGTCCTCGCAGTGATCGCGATAGGGCACCACCATCTCGGCGAACGACATGCGATGCGCCACCGACCGCTCGCGCCCGGCGTCGTTGTAGGTCACCGAGTGCAGGGTCATACCCTCCCGGTAGTTGAAACCCACTCGCAGCGACCAATTCTGCCACGTCAGCCGGTTGCCGTCGAGGGTGAACGACGGACCCTCGGGCTGGGTGATCTCCAGTGGCTTGAGCGGCGGGCGCTTGAAGGTGTCGCGAATGCGTTGCGGGATATGGCGCGGCACATACTCGCCCATCACCTGCGGACGCTCGAAGCCACCCGAGCCATCGGCCCCACTCCCGGCGGCCGCATCCTCGATGCGCAGCAACTCCATCGTGTTCACGTCGATCACACAGTGCAGCCCCGACACGGGATTCGCGTACGGATTGGCGCCTTCGGCGTTTTTCACCCAGGTGTCCGACCAGCCCAGGCGGCGTCCCTTGAACTCCTCGGGGATCAGCGCACCGCCGTAGGTCCAGGTGTCCATGAAGACCAGGTCGAGGTCGGTGATCCCGCGTCGCGCGAGCGCCGCCTGCACCTCCGGGTGTGCTCGCAACACCCGATCACATTCCTCGAACTCGTCGACGGTGAAGTTCGCCTGCACGTCCGGGACAAGATCGAACGATTCGACGGTCTCGTCGGTGAGGCGTACCACCGACTTGTACGTCAGGTTCTCGGAACTGTTGAGACAGATGACGATTGCCCGCCGTGCGGGGACGGTGCCGTCGGCCTCGTACGCGGCGAGCTCGGCCTTACCCGGCTCGGCAAGTTCGATGGAGGCGTACCGCCATCCGTCGCCGACCCCCTGCTCGCGCGAGAGAACCGCGGAGACGGCCCGGAATTCGTCGGCGGAGAGTGGATCGAGCGGATGCATACGGTGTCCTTTGTCTCGCAGCGGTTTTCGGATGTGAACGGTTGGGGTGTGATCGGGCGGGGTCGATCAGGCGAGGGACCTGATGGCGTCACTCAGGACGCCGAGGCCCTCGCGGAGCAGGTCGTCGCCGATCACCAGCGGCGGCAGTAGCCGGATCACGTTGCCGTAGGTGCCGCAGGTCAGGACGATGACGCCCTGGGCGTGACACGCGGCGGCGACAGCCTTGGTGAGCGCCGGATCCGGTTCCTGCCCGCCGGGGCGGATGAGTTCGATCGCCATCATGGCGCCCCGCCCGCGGATCTCGCCGATCACCGGCTTGCCCTGTGCGGCAAGTTCATCGGCCGTTTCGGAGAGGACGGAGGTGATGACCTCGCCGATGTGGCGGGCGCGCCCGGCCAGATCGAGGGTCTCCATCTGTTCGATCGCGGCGAGAGCCGCGGCGCACGCGACCGGGTTTCCGCCGTAGGTGCCGCCGAGTCCGCTGGCGTGTACGGCGTCGAGCAGTTCGGCGCGGCCGGTCACCGCCGAGAGCGGCATGCCGCCGGCGATGCCCTTGGCCATGGTGATCAGATCGGGGACGACGCCCTCCTCCTCACACGCGAACCACGTTCCGGTGCGGGCGAATCCGGCCTGCACCTCGTCGGCGATGAAGACGACGCCGTTCTCGCGGCACCACTGCGCCAGGGTGGTCAGGAATCCCGGTGCGGGGACGATGAATCCGCCCTCACCCTGGATGGGTTCGATGATGATGGCGGCGAGCGAGTCGGCGCCGATCTGTGTCGTCATCGCCGAGATCGCATGTTCGGCTGCGGCTTTGCCGTCCACGCCGAACTGGTCCCGGAACGGGTAGCTCATCGGCATCCGGTACACCTCGGGGGTGAACGGACCGAAGTGCGCCTTGTACGGCATGTTCTTCGCGGTCAACGCCATCGTCAGATTGGTGCGGCCGTGATAGGCGTGGTCGAAGGCGACCACCGCGTCCCGCCCGGTCGCCAGCCGCGCGATCTTCACCGCATTCTCGACGGCCTCGGCGCCCGAGTTGAACAGGGCGGTGCGCTTGTCGTGATCACCGGGGGTGAGCGCGTTGAGCTTCTCGGCCACCGCGACGTAGCTGTCGTAGGGCGCGACCATGAAGCAGGTGTGGATGAGATGGGCGGCCTGGTCACCGACGGCCGCGGCCACCGCGGGGTTGGCCGATCCGACCGAGGTCACCGCGATACCCGAGCCGAGGTCGATCAGCGAGTTCCCGTCGACGTCGACGAGGACGCCGCCGTCACCGTCGGCGGCGTAGGACGGCAGGATCGAACTGACCCCGGCGGCCACCGCGGCGGATCGGCGAGCACCCAGCTCGATCGACCGCGGGCCCGGCAGGTCGGTCACCAGCCGTCGCTCCTGGGGCAGGCGGTAGACGATTTCGGTGGCGGAAGCGGTCATCGGGTGTCACCTCGTGCTCGATGTGTGGGGGCCTGTTGTTGTGTGGGGCCTGGAGTGCGCGGCCGCACTGGGCGCTGCTGGTCATCAGTGTTCGCCCAGTGACCCGGTTCACGCGCCTGACAATGTGTCCACCGATTTCTCGGTGACACTCCACGATGTCCAGTCCGGGCGTACGGTGAACGGGTGTCGACGTCCGTTCGCTGGCTGATCGCCCAACGCAGCCTCGAATTGGTGCTGCACGCCGGCGGTGCGGGCCTCGAACGCCCCATCGACAGTGCGGTCAGTTCCGAGCTGCTCACTGCTGCCGAGTGGATGGTGGGCGGCGAGGTGTTGCTCACCACCGGACTCCGACTCACCGACGACCCCGCCGAGCAGCAACGCTACGTCCGCTCCCTCGATGAGGTCGGGGTCGCCGCCCTCGGTTTCGGGGTGGGCCTGGGCTTCGACGCCATACCGCAGGCGATGATCAGTGCCGCCGACGACGTGGGCCTTCCGTTGTTCGAGGTTCCGCTGCACATCCCGTTCTCGGCGATCACCCGCGCCCTGCTCGACCAGATCGCCGCCGGCCGCTCGGCCCGCCTGGTGTCGGCGACCCGCGCGCAACCCCGCATGACACGTGCCGCGGTGGCCCGTGGTCCGGCCGCGGTGGTCGGCGAACTCGCCGACGCGATCGAGCGTCGCGTGCTGCTCCTCGACGCCAACCATGCCGAGGTGGCGTCCTCGCCCGCCCCGCCCGACCCCAACGATCTCGCCCGGGTCCGCGCCCTCGTCGCCCGCGATCCGGCGTCGGCGGGCGCGGTGTTCGTCGCCGACGACGTCACCTTCATGGTCACCCGGATCGGCTCGGCCACAAGGACATTCGGATTCCTCGGCGTTGTCGGGGCACCTCTCGACGAGGTCAACCGGATGCTCGTCGGCCACGCCACCTCGCTGCTGGCCATCGAATACGCCAAACCGCAGGAGGTGCGTCGGGAGATGGCCCTGCTGCAAACCGACGTGCTCGGATCGGCACTCGACGGAGTAGTCGGGCCCACCGCGCTGCGGGTGTTGCGGCGCGCCGCCAGCCCCGACGACGCGG
>NZ_MVPX01000084.1:0-13120 GCF_002043085.1 Gordonia sp. i37
CCTGGCCTGTCGCTCGGCCGCGGTGGGGCAACTCGTCGACCTCGACGACGCACAGTCGCTGCTGGCGGTCGACCCGGTGCGACAAGCGTTGGCCGACAACCACGATCGGCGTCTCGCGCCGATCCTCGACCACGATCGCCTCCAGGGCACCGCGCTGCACCGGAGTCTGCTGGCGTATCTGGAGGCCAATGGCAACTGGGGGAGTGCGGCCACCGCACTCGGCGTGCACCGGCACACCCTGCGCAGCCGGATCGAGAGGGTCGAGGACATGCTCGCCATCGACCTCGCCGATGCCCGCACCCGCGCCGAACTGCTGCTGATGATGCTCGGGGCCGACGCATGAGGCGCGGGGCGCTCGCCACGCTGCTCGCGGCGCTGCTGATCCTCGTGGTCGGCTGCGGCGCCGACGACGGATCTCCTGCGCCATCGTCGTCGGCCCCGAGTTCGACCGGCACCGCTCCGGCCGCGACGGCATATGTCAATCTCGGCGACAGTTACGCCGCGGGCGCCGGAGTCCTTCCGGTGCAATCGGATTCGCCGTTCCTGTGTCAGCGGTCGGCGATCAACTTCGCCCACCTCGTCGCCGCGCAACGTCGGCTGCCGCTCACCGACGTGAGTTGCTCGGGCGCCGACACCGCCGACCTCACCACCAGCCAATACTTCGGCATACCACCACAACTCGACGCGCTCGGACCACAGACACGGCTGGTGACGCTGATGCTCGGCGGCAACGACGAGAACACCTTCGGCGGGGCGATCAGCAAATGCGGCGACGCGATCGCCGACAGCCCCGGAGTCCCCACCGGTTCGCCGTGCCGGGATCGTTACGGCTCGGAGTTGACCGCACCCATCGACGCCGAGATCTATCCGGCCCTCGTCGACGGCCTCACCCGGATTCGCGCCCACGCCCCGAATGCCCGCGTCGTCATCGTGGGCTATCCGTGGATTCTGCCCGCCACGCAGGGCTGCTACCCGGCGATGCGCGTCGCGCCCGGTGACGTGCCGTACCTGCGTGGACTGCAGGCCGACCTCAACGACGCCGTGCGCCGCGCCGCCGAGAAGACCGGCGTCACCTTCGTCGACATGTCGCAGGTGTCGCAGGGCCACGACGCGTGCGCGGGTGCGGCGCGCTGGATCGAACCGCAGCAGGGCACCACGGCGCGGATCACGGTGCATCCCAACGCCCGCGGCCACGAGGCCATCGCGGCGCAGATCGAGGCTGCGCTGGGGCGGTGAGCACGCCCCGGCAGTGCCCTGACCAGGCCGAATTTCTCTCACTCGGTGCCATTTGGAACACTGGAGGCCGTGAGCAGATCCGCCGACGTCGCCGTGAAGTCCAGTGAGCTGTTCGAACGGGCGCAACATGCGATCCCCGGTGGGGTCAACTCACCGGTGCGTGCGTTCTCCGCCGTCGGCGGCGATCCCCGATTCATCGCCTCGGCCACCGGCTGCACTCTGACCGACGTCGACGGCAACACCTACGTCGACCTGGTGTCGTCGTGGGGGCCGATGATCCTCGGTCACGCCCATCCCGCCGTCGTCGAGGCCGTGCAGCGTGCCGCCGCGGGCGGACTGTCGTTCGGCGCGCCCACCGAATCCGAGGTCGAGCTGGCCGAGGAGATCATCGACCGCGTCGACCCGGTGCAGCGGGTGCGGTTGGTCAACTCCGGCACCGAGGCGACCATGTCGGCGATCCGGCTGGCCCGCGGCTTCACCGGCCGCCCCAAGATCATCAAGTTCTCCGGCTGCTACCACGGCCACGTCGACGCACTGCTCGCCGACGCCGGCTCTGGTGTGGCCACCCTCGGCCTGCCGACCAGCCCCGGTGTCACCGGCGCCGCCGCCCACGACACCCTCGTGTTGCCCTACAACGACCTCGATGCCGTCGCGAAGGCCTTCGAGGAATTCGGTGACGACATCGCCGCGGTGATCACCGAGGCCGCCGCGGGCAACATGGGTGCGATCGCGCCCATCGACGGTTTCAATGCCGGTCTGCGTGACCTCACCCGCCGGCACGGCGCCCTGCTGATCATCGACGAGGTGATGACCGGATTCCGGGTCAGCCCGGCCGGCTGGTTCGGGCTCGAGGGTGTCGGCGCCGACCTCTACACCTTCGGCAAGGTGATGAGCGGCGGCCTGCCCGCCGCGGCCTTCGGCGGTCGCGCCGACGTCATGGAGCGCCTCGCGCCGACCGGTCCCGTCTATCAGGCGGGCACGTTGTCGGGTAATCCGGTGGCCGTCGCCGCCGGCCTGGCGACGCTGCGGACCGCCGACGCGGCGGTCTACTCGGCCCTCGACGCCAACGCCGACCGCCTCGCCGGCCTGCTCACCGACGCCCTGCACACCGCCGGGGTGGCACACCGCGTGCAGAAGGCCGGCAACCTGCTCAGTGTGTTCTTCACCACAGACGGCGCCGCCGACACCCGCATCGTCGACTACGCGGGCGTGAAGGCAACCCAGACCTGGCGTTTCGCGCCGTTCTTCCACGCGCTACTGGACGCCGGTGTGTACCCGCCGCCCAGCGCGTTCGAGGCCTGGTTTGTCTCGGCGGCGCTCGACGAGGATGCTTTCACTCGAATTGCCGACGCGTTGCCGGCCGCTGCGCGGGCCGCGGCAACCGCGCCCACTCCCGGGGAGAGCTGATGCACACGATCGTTCACATGATGCGCCATGGTGAGGTGCACAATCCCGACGCCATCCTCTACGGACGGCTGCCCGGCTTCCATCTCTCCGACACCGGTCGCGCTCAGGCCCGCAAGGTCGCCGACGCGCTGGCCGACCACGACATCACCGCCGTGTTCGCCTCCCCGCTGCAGCGCGCACAGGAGACCGCCGGACCGATTGCCGCCGCGCACGACCTGCCGATCCTCACCAACGACGAGCTCATCGAGGCCGACAACATCTTCGAGGGACTCAAGGTCTCGGTCGGCGACGGCGCGCTGCGCAAGCCGCGGCACTGGCCCAAGCTGCGCGACCCGTTCACCCCGTCCTGGGGCGAGCCGTACATCCAGCTCGCGCACCGGATGCTGGCCGCGGCCAACAAGGCCCGCGACGCCGCCCGCGGCCACGAGGCCGTCTGCGTGAGTCATCAGCTGCCGGTGTACACGTTGCGCCGCTTCCTCGAGGGCCAGCGGCTCTGGCACGACCCGCGTCGTCGCCAGTGCTCGCTCGCGTCGTTGACCAGCCTCATCTACGACGACGACGCCCTCGTCGACATCATCTATTCCGAGCCGGCCGGTGCGTCGGATCCACTCGTGACCGGTGCTTGAGCAGGAGAGTGTTGAACGCGTGAGGGTGCGAGATCGTGGTGGTCGTGACGTGTGTCCGACGCCGTCGGAACGAGGCCACCGGCACCCCTCGCGACCCCGCGTCCGACTTGTCGTAAACGCACGAGTGATGAGAATCGTTGCCGCACTGCTGGTCTCGCTCGCGCTCGGCGTGGCGTTGACCGCGTGCGGTACCGGTGACGACGCGGTCTCGCAGGGCGACACCTTCCAGTTCGTCTCGCCCGGTGGGCAGACCGTCATCACCTACGACCAGGCCGACCGCAAACACATCGCCGATGTCTCCGGCGAGAACCTGACGACCGGAAAACCGTTGTCGCTCAGTGATCCCGAGTTCGCCGACAAAGCCGTCGTGATCAATGTGTGGGGCTCGTGGTGCGGCCCCTGCCGCGGTGAGGCCGCCGCCCTCGAGCAGGTCTACGAGCAATACCAGGGCCAGGGCGTCAACTTCCTCGGCATCAATCTGCGTGACAATCGGCAATCGGCACAGGATTTCGTGGACGACCGCCACGTCGGGTATCCGTCGATCTACGACTTCGCCGGGGCCTCGCTGGCCGCGCTGACCACCCCGACGTCGGTGGTGCCGACGACGATCGTGCTCGACCGGCAGCATCGTCCGGCCGCGGTGTTCCTGCGCGCGGTCAGCGCCGACGAACTCGGCGCGATGGTCGGCAAGGTGATCGCCGAGGACCCGGCACCCGGTGGTTCCGCGGCGTCAAGCACTTCCACGGCGCCCGCGTCGTCCACCCCTGCGTCTGCCGCTCCGTCGTCTGCCGAGGTGCCCCAGTGAGCGGTATCGGACAGACCTTCGCCGACACGGTGTCCTCCGGGCCGCTGCTGCTCGGGGTGGCCGCGGCGGCGGTCGCCGGGATGGTGTCGTTCGCCTCACCGTGTGTGGTGCCGCTGGTCCCGGGTTATCTGTCGTATCTCGCCGGACTCGTCGGTGCCGAGGCCCCCGCGGTCACCGTCGGCGAACCCGCCAAACGCGGTCGCTCTCGCGTGGCGATGGCCGCCCTGCTGTTCGTCCTCGGGTTCACCGTCGTCTTCGTCGCCGCCACCGCGACGGTGATCGGTTTCACCAGCACCGTCATCGTTAATCACGAACTGCTGCAACGCATCGGCGGGGTGGTCACCATCGTGATGGGGTTGGTCTTCATCGGCCTGATCCCGATGATGCAGCACGAGGTGCGGATGGCCCCGCGGATGGTGTCCAACATCGTCGGTGCCCCGTTGCTCGGTGCGGTCTTCGCGCTCGGCTGGACGCCGTGTCTCGGGCCGACGCTGGCCGCGGTCATCGCCACCGCGTCGGGCACCGAGGGGGCGACCGCCGCCAAGGGCGTCACCCTGATCATCGCGTACTGCCTGGGTCTGGGTATCCCGTTCGTGGTGCTCGCGTTCTCCTCGGCGTGGGCGTTGCGCAGCCTCGCCTGGCTGCGCAATCATGCCCGCGCCATCCAGGTCTTCGGAGGTGTCATGTTGATCCTCGTCGGTATTGCGCTGGTCACCGGACTGTGGGATCAGTTCATCGTCTGGGTGCGCGACGCCTTCATCACCGATCAGGTGTTGCCGGTATGACCCGCGCCGACACCGCGCTCGCCGACCGCCCGGCCCAGCCCAGCCCGCCCCGCCGCCCGCATTGGGTGCTGCGTCGGGTGCTGTGGCCGCTGCGCAACCTGTGGCGGTCGCTGACCTCGATGCGCACCGCGCTGGTGCTGCTGTTCCTGCTCGCGCTCGCCGCGATCCCCGGCGCTCTGCTCCCACAGCGCGAGCTCAACGAGCAGAAGACGCTCAAGTACATCTCCGACCACGGCACCCTGGGCACGTGGATGGACAAGCTGCAGCTGTTCGACGTGTTCTCCAGCGCCTGGTTTACCGCGATCTATGTGCTGCTGTTCGTCTCGCTGGTGGGATGCCTGACCCCGCGGCTGATCGAGCACGCCAAGAGTCTGCGCGCCAAACCGGTTGCCGCGCCCCGCAATCTGAGTCGCCTGCCGCGCCACCTCACCACCACCGTCGACGGTGATCCCGAGGAGATCGCCGAGCGGGTCTCGACGAACCTGCGGGGTTGGCGACGCAACATCGTCGTCCGTGACGACGCAGCAACACGCGACGACGCGGCAACAGGCAAGGTCGTCGAGGTCTCCGCGGAGAAGGGGTATCTGCGCGAATTCGGCAACCTGGTCTTCCATTTCGCCCTACTCGCCCTGTTGGTGTCGATCGCGCTCGGCAAGCTCTACGGCTACGAGGGCACCCGCAGTCTCGTCGCCGACGGTGAGGGCCTGTGCAACACCTCGACCGCGGTGTACGACTCGTTCCGGGCCGGCGCGATGGTCGACGGCACCGACCTCAATCACTTCTGTTTCAAGGTCGACGCGTTCTCGGCGACCTTCCTGCCCAACGGTCAGCCCGACATGTACGACGCGACGATGTCCTACACCAAGGGCGCCGGCACCTCCGCCGGTGACTGGCATCAGACGTCGGTGAAGGTCAACGACCCGCTGCGGGTCGCCGGCGACCGCGTCTACGTCCTCGGCAACGGATTCGCCCCGACGTTCACCGTCCCCTTCCCCAACGGGGAGAAGCGCACCCAGACCGCCCTGTTCATCCCCGACGAGCTGCAGACGATGCTCTCCTCCGGCGCGGTGCGCTTCGACACCCCGGCGGGGCTCTACCCCGACGAGGACGTGCGCCGCAAGAACCAGATCGCCATCGAGGGACTGTTCGCCCCGACCGCGGATTACCAAGGGACCCTGCTGAGTTCGTCGTCGCCCGTGCCGCACGACCCGCAGGTCGCGATCCGGATCTACAAGGGCGACACCGGACTCGACACCGGCCTCCCGCAGAACGCCTATTCGCTCGATCAGAGCCTCATCAACCAGGGCAGGCTGCAACGACAGGCCCAGGTGAACCTCGCCAAGGGCGCCAGCACGACCCTGGCCGACGGCACCGTCGTCAGCTTCGACGGCTACCAGCGTTGGGTGTCGGTGCAGGTCTCGCACGACCCGGCCCAGGACTGGGTGCTGGTGTCGGCGGTGGCGATGCTGATCGGTCTGCTGGTGTCGCTGCTGGTGCGCCGACGCCGGATCTGGGTGCGGCTGGTGCCGGCCGATCCGGACCGGACGGGCACCGGCAACGGCAAACGACGTACGGTAGTAGAAATCGGCGGCCTCGCCCGGACCGATCAGGCCGGTTGGGGCGAGGGTTTCGAGGAGCAGGCGGCCGGGTTGGTGGAGCCCGGCGGTGGCTCGGCGAAACGCATGTCGAGGTGGCGCAAACTCTGAGACGGGCGCACCCACGGCGGCCGCACGTTCTTCCGCAGGACTGATGAGGTGAATCGATGAACACTGGTACAGAGCACGTCGACGAGACGCTCGCCCGGTACTCCGACCTGCTGTTCGGAACCGCCATCACCGTCTACGTACTGGCGATGCTGCTGTTCCTCGCGGCCCTCGCCGGCGCGCGGACCAGGCGTCTGGCGTCCAAAGAACTCGTCGGGGCGGCCGTCGGGTCGAGCGCCACCGGAGCCGGTGCCTCCGGGGACCGCACCCCCGGCAAGATCGCCGATACCGCGCGCCGCCGGACCTTCTCCGAGACCCTTGGCGCCATGGCCTATCCGGTGGTCTTCGTCGGCCTGGCCGCGCATATCGCGTCCATCATCTGCCGCGGGATGGCCGTCGATCGTGCGCCCTGGGGCAACATGTACGAGTTCATCTCGCTGACCTGTGCGGCCGGTGTCGTCGCCGGTGTCGTCGTGCTCCGCAAACCCGCGAACCGGCCGCTGCTGTCGTTCGTGCTGGTCCCGGTCGCGCTGCTGATGTTCATCGCCGGCACCGAGCTCTACACCCAGGCCGCCCCGGTGGTGCCCGCGCTCAAGTCGTACTGGCTGGCCATCCACGTGTCGATCATCTCGGTGAGCTCCGGCGTCCTGCTGGTGTCGGGGGTGTCGAGCATGCTCTACCTCGTCAAGATGGCGTGGGGCGAGAAGGCCGAGTCTCTCGAACGCACCGAGACCGGCGCCAAGGGTGCGGTGATGCGGCTGGTCGCGCACATCCCGGGCGCCGACGCCCTCGACCGCCTCGCCTACAAATGCGTCGTCTTCGGCTTCCCGCTGTTCGGTCTGGGCGTCATCTGCGGCGCCATCTGGGCCGAGTCCGCGTGGGGACGCTTCTGGGGCTGGGACCCCAAGGAGACCGTCTCGTTCATCGCCTGGGTGATCTACGCGGCCTACCTGCACGCGCGGGCCACGGCCGGCTGGCGCAACACCGCGGCCGCCTGGATCAACGTCGCAGGCTTCGTCGCGATGCTCTTCAACCTGTTCATCATCAACCTGGTGGTCTCCGGCCTGCACTCCTACGCAGGCCTCTGAGCAGCCCGCACGCACACGAATGCGCCCCCGGAGGAAGACTCCGGGGGCGCATTCGTGTCGGTATCGGGGTGAGGCCGATCAGTGATCGTCAGTGCTGGTGATCGTCTGGGTCGGACCCGTTGGTACCGCGGCTGCGACGGTCGAGATCCATCAGGAACTCGGGATCGTCGTCGGGGCCGACCGGACCGCGTTTGGCGGCCGGTACGCGTGTGCCGTCGTCATCGATCAGGCTGGAACCGAAAACGCGCCACAACAGAAAACCGACGGCCATGATGCCGACCAACGTGAGTAGAAATGCCATGGCAACCTCCCACTCACCACATTACGCGACGGTAGACGCGAGATGCGTCGTCCGACCGACGTCAAAAGTGCAGGTGTCGGGCGGCACTCAGGTGGTACGGCGTGTGCGCACGTGTGCGCCGATGGCGTGGCCCGGTCGGCGTCGTGTGGACGGCGACACCGACCGAGCCTGCCGAGGCTGTGGTGACTCTCAGGGCACGCGACGGTTCAGCAGGGCGACGACGTCTTCCTCGCGGAAGCGACGATGCCCGCCCGGGGTACGGATCGAGCCGAGGATTCCGGAGCTGGCCCACCGCGCGACGGTCTTGGGGTTCACGTTGAACATCGACGCCACCTGTCCGGGGGTCAGCGTGTGCTGGCTCGCCATGCCCGGGGTGATCATCGACAGCGGGTTGGAGTGAATTGCGGTCATGGGAGGACTCCCTCGTGTGTCCGTGCCGAGAACCTGACGCTCTCGGACCCTTCGCGCGCAGTCGCACGCTGACTCAATGAATACACGCAAAACGCCCAGGTACTCGAACCGTCAGCGGTAGGTAAAGAGAGTGCAAAGAAGCCTGTGACCTGCGCACACGTCCGACCAGTGCCTTTTACGTCCCCTTTGCCGACCCCGGTGACACCCTTGGTACAAAGTGGGCCCTCGACCGCTCCTCGACGTGCACGCCGACCGGGCGCACTTTTGCGTCGATCGGGCGCTCGCTCTCACCGCTCGCCCCTCACCGACCGGGCAGACCGCGGCGGGCCGCCGGGCCGCGCCACAACGTACGCTGGTCGCCGTGAGTGAAGAGCGTAAACCGCAGGTCGGTATGGGCAGCCTCCTGGCGTCCATCGGCCTGTACACCCTGGCCCGTCTCGTGTTGGTGGTCGTGGTCGCCGCGATCATCATCGGCATCGGCAAGCTCGCGGGCGTCAACGTGCCGCTGCTGGTGGCCGCGGTGTTCGGGGTCCTGATCGCGCTGCCGCTGGGCATGGTCGTGTTCAAATCGCTGCGCACCCGCGTCAACACCCAGATCTCCGCCGTCGACGAGCAGCGCCGCAAGCGCCACGACGAGCTGCAGTCGAAGCTGCGTGGCAGCTGACCCGAGCCGACCCGAGACGATGAGCCCCGCACGCACCATCGACATCGATCGCCGCGCCGACCGCTCCTGGGCCGACAACGCGGTCCGGCTGATCGAGGCCGACGCGCGCCGCAGCGCCGACACCCATCTGCTGCGGGTGGAGCTACCCGACTGGTCGCGCTGGACCGACGCCGACGGCACGCCGGGCGGCGTCGACCTGTACCTCAAGGACGAGAGCACCCACCCGACCGGCTCGCTCAAGCATCGATTGGCGCGATCGCTGTTCCTGTATGCGATCTGCAACGGCTGGATCACCGAGGGCACCACCGTCATCGAGGCGTCGTCGGGATCGACCGCGGTCAGCGAAGCCTATTTCGCGCACCTGATCGGCGTGCCGTTCCTCGCGGTGATGACGTCGTCGACCTCGCCCGCCAAGACCTCCCTGATCGAACGAGAGGGCGGCCGTTGCCATTTCGTCGAACGGCCGGCGCAGGTGTACGCCGAGGCATTGCGTCTCGAGGCCGAACTCGGCGGCCACTTCATCGACCAGTTCACGATGGCCGAGCGCGCCACCGACTGGCGTGGCAACAACAACATCGCCGAGTCGATCTTCGCGCAGATGGCCGACGAGGAGTACCCGATCCCGACGTGGATTGTGGTCGGCGCGGGCACCGGCGGCACGTCGGCGACCCTGGGCCGCTACCTGCGCTACCGCCGTCACCCCACCTGGCTGGCCGTCGTCGACCCGGAGAACTCGGTGTTCCTGCCCGCCTACGAGAGCGGCGACGGCACCCTGACCTCCGAGATCGGTTCGCGCATCGAGGGAATCGGCCGCCCGCGTGTCGAGCCCTCCTTCGTCTCCCAGGTCATCGACCGCATGATCGGCGTCCCCGACACCGCCTCCATCGCCACCGCCCGCTGCGTCAGCGAACGACTGGGCCGCCGCGTGGGCGGGTCCACCGGCACCAACATGTGGGGCGCACTGAAACTGGTCTCGGAGATGGTCGGCGGACGACAGTCCGGCAGCGTCGTGACCCTGCTGTGCGACCCCGGAGAGCGGTACAGCACAACATATTTCGACGATGACTGGCTTGCCGCCCAACAGCTCGACCTCACCGCGCCGACGAGCGTCCTCGACGAGTTCTTCGCCACCGGTCGGTTCACCGGCTGATCCGGGAACGCCGGCCGCCGCGACGTACACCGACGCCCGCGCCACCGCGCTCGCTACCATCGACCCATGGCCGTGGGGGAGCGCAACCTCGTCGAGGCAGTCGACGTCGTCCGTGAATACCAGTTGGGACAGGAGCGGGTACGCGCCCTCGACGGGGTGAACCTGACGCTGCCCGGCGGGCAGTTCGTGTCGATCGTCGGCCCCTCGGGCGCCGGCAAATCGACGCTGCTGCACGTGATGGGCGCACTCGACACCCCCACCTCGGGGTCCATCCGCGTCGACGGCGTCGATCTCGGTGCCCTCGACGACAACGCCGCCTCCGAGTTCCGGCGCCATCGCGTCGGCTTCATCTTCCAATTCTTCAATCTCGTCCCGACGATGTCGGCGTGGGAAAACGTTGCGCTGCCCCAACTTCTCGACTCCAAGTCGCTGCGCCGGGCCAAACCCCGCGCGGTCGAGCTGTTGGAGCGGGTCGGTCTCGGTGACCGCATCAACCACCGGCCGTCGGAGCTGTCGGGCGGGCAGATGCAGCGCGTGGCGATCGCCCGCTCGCTCATCATGGAACCGGCGATCCTGCTCGCCGACGAGCCGACCGGAAATCTCGACTCCACCACCGGACAGTCTGTGCTGCAACTGCTCTCCGACGTCGCCCACGGTTCCGGTGCTCATGACGAGCACGCCGGCCGGCTGGTCGTCATGGTGACCCACGACGAGCACGCCGCTGCGGTCGCCGACACCACGATCACCGTCCGGGACGGAAAGATCGCGTGAGCGCAGGCGCCGGTGGTCTCGTCGCCGGGTTCCTCGCCGGCTTCACCCGCATCCGGGTGCTCAATCTGCGCGAGATCCGGACCCACCGGATGCGCGTGTTCACCTCGCTCAGTGTGGTCGTGGTGTCCTCGGCGTTGCTGGTCGCGGTATTGGGCACCTACGGTTCGTTCACCGCGTCGGTGCGGGCCTTCAACTCGGCGATCTCCGGTGCCGCCGACCTCGAGGTCGCCGCCATCGCCGATTCCGGTGTCGACGCGGGCCTGGCCGCCGAACTGCGTCGTGACCTGCCCGACGCCAAGGCCGTGGTCCCGCTGATCCGCGGGTCGATCACCGTGGGCGGCACGCAGATCCCGTTGCTGGGCTCCGACTTTCGGGTCACGGCGTTGTCGGGGGATCTCGCCGCCGCGCAGGGCGGGGTGTCGATCTCACCGGCCGACCTGGAGGACGGGATCATCGCCGGACCCGCCACCGGACTACGTGAGGGACAACAACTCACGATCGGTGACGACGAGGTACGCGTCGCCCGGGTGGTCACCGGTCCCGACGCCGACGAGCTCAACGAGGGTAGGTACGCGTTCGCGTATCTGCCGCTGGCGCAACGTCTCACCGACCTGGCCGGCCCGGCGGGCACCGCGGGCCGGGTGACGTCGATCCTCCTCGTCGCCAAGCCGGGAGCCGACGTCGGACATCTGCGCGCGGAGGCCACTCGCGTCGTCGACGGTCGAGCTGTCGTGGTGAACCCCGACTTCCGGGCCAAGCAAGCGGAATTGGCGAGCTCGGTGACCCGCGACTCGACGCTGCTGGTGGCGTTGGTGTCGCTGGTGATTGCTGCCTTCCTGGTGTTCAACACGATGAACATGGCGGTGGCCGCCCGGCGCCGATCCCTGGCGATGGTGCGCGCGTTGGGTGCCCGCCGCACCCACCTCGTCGGTGACATGCTCGGCGAGGCAGCGTTGTTCGGCATCGTCGGCGGTGCGATCGGGGTACCCGTCGGAGTTCTCGCCGGACGCTGGGCGGTCTCCCAAGTCCCGGAGACCACCCGCGACGGGGTGACCATCGCGATCACGTACCACTTGCCTGCGTATGTACCGGTCGTCGCGATCCTCGCCTGCGTCGTCTCCTGCGTCGGTGCGACGAGTCTGGCTGCGCGATCGGTGTTCTCGGTGTCCCCGGTGGAGGCGATGAGTCCCGGCGAGGTCGCCGACGGCGTGCCCCGTCGTGGTGTGGCGGTGTGGGTGGCGGGACTCGTCGGCGTCGCCGCGGTGATCGGCGCCTGGATCATCGTGTTCACCGTCCCCGGTAGGCCGGCCATCGTTGCCGGCGCCGTCTACGCCATCGGTGCGTTGCTGATCTGCTTCGCGTTCACCCGACCACTGGTCACCGCAGTGGTGCTGTTGGCCAGGGCATTCCGCGGCCCGGGCCGCCTGGCGTCGGTGAACACCGGGCGCGCCCCGCGTCGTGCGTGGGCCACCCTGATGACGGTGGCCGTGGCGATCGCCGTCGGTATGGGAACCTCGGGAGCCCTGGACAATCTCGTCTCGTCGATCTCCACCTCCCTCGACGGCCTCGGCGATCCGGACTTCTACGTCTCCTCCTCCACCGAGGACGAGGTGCCGCTGGGCCCTGTCCTGCCGCCGCAGATCGCCACCGAGGTCGCCGCGGTACCCGGGGTGAGCGCGGTGATCGGCGGGCAATGGGCCAACGTCAACATCGGTGAGGACCGCGCGCTCGTCCAGGGCCTGGTGCCCGGCTCACGCGCCCCGTTCATGCGCAAGGCGAGCCCCGACGCGGTCCGTCAGGTCCTCGCCGGCAACGGGATCATCCTGTCGAATGTGCTCGCCCGTGCCCTCGGCGTCCACACCGGCGACGTCCTGCGCATCGCCACGCCGACGGGCTACCAGCAGACGGTGGTCCGCGACACCGTCGACTACGTCGCCATCGACTCCGGCACCGCCGCGGTCTCGAGCGCCCTGCTCGGCCGCTGGTTCAACCGGCCCGGCGACACCTATCTGCAGGTGATCACCGCGCCCGGCGCCGACAAGACCCAGGTGCGCGCGGCCCTCGACCGCATCGCTGCGCAGATCCCGCTCGACGGCGGACTGCACGCCCACGTCTACACCGGGGCCGAGGCGCTGGCCGCCACCCAACGCCAAGCCCAGCAGGCCGGCGGCTT
>NZ_MVPX01000085.1:0-975 GCF_002043085.1 Gordonia sp. i37
CCGACGCTTTCTCTCTCAGATGGTGCTCGCCGAAGCCGGGGCGGTCGCCGTCGTCGGCGCCCTCTTGGGCCTGCTCATCGGCGTGATCCTGCACGTGCTGAGCGACGAGATCCTCAGCGCCACCACCTCATTGGATATCGCGTACTCACCCCGGCCGATCACCCTGGTGTTCGTGGGGGTGTCGGTGGTGCTCTGTCTCGTCGGCGCCCTGGTGCCCGCCCGCCGGGCCGCACGCATGAACATCACCGAGTCCATCGCCAACGAGTAGCGCCCCACTCTCGCGACGGCGCTCTTCCCATCGTCGACAGCGCCCTCCTCCCCGCCGACAGCGCTCTCAACTCCGCCGACGGTGCTCTCCCCATCGCCGACGACGCTCTCCTCCCCGCCGACAGCGCCCACCCCGTCAAACTTCTCGTCAATAATTCTTGACAACACGGCGACGTCAACATAACCTGACAACATGCACGACGAACAGACCAACGAACCCACCGAGGCCGACCGCCTCGCCGGGGCCGCCGCGAGCGACGACCCTTCTCGAGGTCTGGCCGCGGTACGCGCCCTGCGCACCTTGGCCGACGGCCTCGAGGAAGTTCAGGTCGCCAACGCCCGTGACCAGGGCTGGAGCTGGCAGGCGATTGCAGATGTTCTGCAGATCAGCCGGCAGGCCGTGCACCAGAAGCACTCACAACGCGATGCCCAGTGATGGGCCGCACGACTTCGTAAGGAGTACCATCATGTTCGGTCGATTCACTCGAGACGACAAGATGCTGCTGGCATTCGCCACGCAAGAAGCCGCCGACCTGGAACACCACCGGCTCGGCAACGACCACCTCATCCTCGGGATGCTGTGTAACGCACGTACGCCGCTGTACGGCGTGCTCACCGAGGCGGGGTTGAACCTGATCGACGCGCGAGACGCCTCCCGCGCCTATCACGACGAGAACGACACCGACGACGACGCCGCTGCCGAGCAGA
>NZ_MVPX01000086.1:0-9406 GCF_002043085.1 Gordonia sp. i37
GGGCCCCCCCGCCGATGCCGACCGGATCGGCACTCTCGGACGATTCATGCGCAAGACATCTCTCGACGAGCTCCCGCAGCTGTGGAACGTCTTTCGCGGTGACATGTCGATCGTCGGCCCTCGTCCGGAACGGCCACACTTCGTCGAACAGTTCGAGGGTGCCGTACCGAGCTACGCCGACCGGCACCGAGTGCCCGTCGGTCTGACCGGTTGGGCTGCCGTTCATGGGCTTCGGGGTGATACCTCGATCGCCGACCGAGCGCTCTACGACAACTTCTACATCGAGAACTGGAGCATCTGGCTGGACATCAAGATCATCGTCCGCACGGTCGGATCGGTGTTGAAGGGAACCGGTGGCTGATGCATGAGCTCACCGATGGCCCCATGACCTGTCGGCTGTGTGGCGGTTCCCACCTGCGGAGCATCCTCGATCTGGGGGCGTCGCCGCCCTGCGAACGGTTCTTGACCGCAACTGGTCTCGACGAGATGGAACCGACATACCCACTGCACCTGCGCCTGTGTGAGGAGTGCCTACTGCTGCAGATACCCGCTCTGATCACCCCGGAGGACACCTTCACCGAGTACGCGTACTTCTCGTCGTACTCGGATTCCTGGGTGGCACATGCTCGTTCATTCGTCGATGCAGCGACGACGCGCGTCGGACTCGACAATGATTCGTTCGTCATCGAGGTCGCGAGCAACGACGGCTACCTGCTACGTCACGTGGTCGACGACGGAATCGCCTGTCTCGGAATCGAACCGTCGGCGAATGTCGGGGAGGCTGCGCGCGTGAAGGGGGTGCCGACCGAGACGGCGTTTCTCGATGAGGGACTCGCCGAGAGTATCCGGGTCGAGCACCGGCCTGCCGATCTCGTGGTCGCCAACAACGTCTACGCGCACGTCCCGGACCTGCTGGGATTCACCCGCTCGCTACGTGCCCTGGTCGCCGATGACGGATGGGTGAGCATCGAGGTCCATCACGCGCTGAACCTGGTGTCGCTGGGGCAGTTCGACACCATCTACCACGAGCATTTCCAGTATTACACGGTGCTCAGCGCCTCGCGGGCACTGGCGACCGCCGGGTTGACCGTCGTCGACGTGGAGATGCTGAGCACCCATGGCGGCTCGATCCGGTTGTGGGCGAGACCCGATGCCGTCGGCGCGGTGCCGCAGAGCAGCGTGGCGATCGCGCTCGAGATCGAGCGGTCCGCAGGCCTGCACGAGGTGTCGGGATACCTCGGACTGCGAAACAAGGCGGAGTCGATTCGCCAAGAATTGGTGCGGTTTCTTCTGGATCAGCGCGCGCTGGGCAAACGGGTCGTCGGGTACGGGGCGCCGGGCAAGGGCAACACCCTTCTCAACTACTGCGGCATCCGTCCCGACCTGTTGGAGTACACGGTCGACCGAAACCCCTACAAACACGGTAGATTCACCCCAGGCACCCGGATTCCGATTCATCCGCCTGCCCGCATCGACGACGATAAACCGGATGTGGTGGTGGTCCTGCCGTGGAACCTCGAGACCGAGATCACCGAGCAACTGCGCCACGTCGCCGACTGGGGCGCCGAGTTGGTGTATCCACTACCGCAGCTTCGAAGAGTTTCCCACGATGCCGAGTCCGCCGGAGGTCGTTGCTCATGAAGGTTGTGTTGTTCTGTGGTGGTCATGGAATGCGCATGCGCAACAGCGCCGACGATTCCGTCCCCAAGCCGATGCAGATGGTGGGTCCGAGGCCACTGATCTGGCACGTCATGCGGTACTACGCACATTTCGGGCACACCGAGTTCATCCTGTGCCTGGGATACGGAGCCACCCACATCAAGGAGTACTTCCTCGAGTACCGGGAGACCGCCTCCAACGATTTCGTCATGCGCGATGGTGAGGTCGAACTACTTGACGCCGACATCAGTGACTGGTCGATCACCTTCGTGGACACCGGGATCGACTCGGCTATCGGTGAGCGATTGCGTCGGGTACGCCGTTTTCTCGGTGATGACGAGTACTTCCTGGCCAACTATGCCGACGTGCTCACCGATGCGCCGCTCAACGACATGATCGACGAGGTGAAACGCCGTGGTGCAGCGGCATCGATGATGCTTGTCCCGCCGCAGTCGTCCTTCCACTGCGTAGAGGCGACCGAGGACGGGGTGGTCACGGCGATCACGCCCGTGTCGGAGTTCCCGATCTGGGAGAACGGCGGATTCTTCGTACTCACGCCGGAGATCTTCGATCACCTTCCCGAGGGTGGCGACCTGGTCGCCGACGTGTGTGGTGCGCTGACCCGGCAAGCCCGTCTGTTCGCCTACCGACACACCGGATTCTGGAAGCCCGCCGACACGTTCAAGGAGCGGGCCGAACTCGATGCCCGCTACCACCGCGGCGACTGCCCGTGGATGCTCTGGGAGGGTCGGGAGTCCGATCAGGATCTCCCCGAGGACATTTCGGCGGCGCAATGATCGACGTGCGTACCGGAATCATTGCTGAGGTCGCGCTGCTCGCCGCGCACTGCGACGACATCCCGATCGGGATGGGCGCGACGCTGTTGACCATGGCGCGCGCCCACCCGGGTCTGCGTGTCCACGCGTTGGTCCTCACCGGTGCGGGTACCGCGCGGGAAGTCGAGGAACGTGCGGCGCTCGCGGCGTTCTGCCCGGGCGCAGACATCGATCTGACGATCCTCGATTTCCCCGACGGTCGCACGCCGGCACAGTGGAACGAGGTGAAGGATGCGCTCGGAGCGTTCCGACGCGATACCGATCCGAGCCTGGTGTTCGCCCCGCAACGTCGCGACGCGCATCAGGATCACCGACTACTTGCCGAACTCGTGCCGACCGAGTTCCGTGATCATCTGACACTGGGATACGAGATCCTCAAATGGGAGACCGACACCCCGACCCCGACCGTGTTCGTCCCGATCGCCGAAGAAGTTGCCCGCGAGAAGGTTCGGCTGCTGCACGAACACTATCGATCGCAGGTGCCGCACGACTGGTTCGACGAGGCGTCCTTCCTGGGTTTGTCACGGCTGCGTGGGGTCCAGTGTCGCAACGATCATGCCGAGGCCTTCGTCCTCGACAAAGCGATCCTGCGAATAGGAGAATGACATGCGTGTTCTGGTGACCGGACACCAGGGATACCTGGGTACCGTGATGGTCCCGATGCTGATCGCGGCCGGACACGAGGTGGCCGGCCTGGACAACGGCTACTTCGCCGACTGCATCCTGGGACCCGTTCCCGACGACCCGCCGCTGGTGGGTGGCGATCTACGCGACGTGACACCCGATCACCTCGCCGGATTCGACGCGGTGATCCATCTCGCGGCCCTGTCGAATGATCCGCTCGGAGCACTCGAACCGGAGATCACTCACGACATCAATCATCATGCGTCGGTACGCCTGGCGCGCGCGGCCAAGGCCGCCGGTGTCGGTCGATTCCTGTACGCGTCGACGTGTTCGGTGTACGGCGCGGCCGGCGACGGTCTTGTCGGTGAGGATGCCCCGTTGCACCCGCTGACGCCGTACGCCGAGAGCAAGGTGCGTGTCGAGGGCGATGTCGCCGAACTCGCCGATTCGAGCTTCGTGCCGGTGTTCCTGCGCAACGCAACGGCTTTCGGCTTTTCCCCGCGCCTGCGCGCGGACATCGTCCTGAACAATCTGGTCGGCCACGCGGTCCTCACCGGTCACGTGCGCGTGCTGTCGGACGGGACGCCCTGGCGTCCACTGGTGCACGCACAGGACGTCGCGCAGGCGTTCATCGTGTGCCTGACCGCGCCCGCCGAGGTGGTCGGTGCCCGCGCCTACAACATCGGCACAGAGGCGAACAATCTGACCGTCGCCGAGATCGCCGAGTGGGTGGCGCAGACGGTGCCCGGTTCGACCCTGCTGATCACCGGTGAGAGCGGACCTGACCCGCGGTCGTATCGTGTCGAATTCTCGCGTGCCCGAAACGAACTCGGCTTTGAGGCGCAATGGACGATCCCGGCGGGCGCGAAGGAGTTGGCCGACGCCTACATCTCCTACGGGCTGACCGCGGACGCATTCACCCGACGCTTCACCCGACTGGCCCGGCTGGAGTCGTTGCGCGATGACGGCCGCCTCGATCCCACGATGCGCCGGATCACCGCAGGTGCGTGAGCAATTCGCGCCAGCTCCCTGCCGACCGGTCGCGCGAAGAAACCACGCTGACCGGCGCGGGCCAGGCGATCGCGAGATCGGGATCGTCGAAGGCAACGCCGATGTCCTCGGCGGGATCATGAGGGCGGTCGATGCGGTAACACACGTCGGCGATGTCCAGCGCCTGGAATCCGTGCAGGAATCCCGGTGGGATGTAGAGGTTGGTGAACTCCTCGTCGTCGAGACGGAAGGACTGGTGATGACCGAAGGTGGGGGAGTCCGGCCGGATGTCGACCACCACGTCGTGGACGGCTCCGTGGGCGCAGCGGACCAGCTTGGCCTCGCCGTGGCCGGAACGCCCGTGCATCCCCCGAATCACTCCGGCCGCCGACCGCGATTGCGAGTCCTGTACGAAAGCCGCTGCAGCGCCGGGTCTGCCGAGGTACTCGTCGAAGATCTCGGCGTCGAAGGTGCGGGTGAACAACCCGCGGTCGTCTCGGTGCGGTTCGGGCGTCAACACGAGTACGCCGGCCAGTTCGGTGGTGTCGATTCGCACGAGGTCATCGTCGCATGAGTGGCTGCCGGGCGTGCGCAAGTATCGAACTCACGCGAGTACTCGAACTCGGGCCGGTACCCGCCGCAGACTTCTTTCCACCTGCCGCGCAACCGGTGTCGCCGTTGGAGGCTGCTCATCCGGCGGCCATGGCACTGTGCGGTCGGTGTGGTCTGGCGCAGTTGGTCGACGACGACACCGTGACCCAGGAGCCGCGTGGCCTCGAACCGCAGGCCCTGATCGATCAGGCGGCCGCCGCGGTGGCCGACGCCGCGTCCGCCGGATTTCTGCGGGGCCGGACGGTCACCGAGTTCGGCAGCCCGCACGGTGGGACCTGGATGCCCCATTTGGCCGAGTGGGGTTTCGACGAGGTGATCCACGATCATCCGGGCGGGGCGGACGTGGTGATCGACTCACTGGGCATCATGCATGAGGCGGATCAGGCCGCGGCCTTCGCTCGTCGCGCCGCCGTCACCGCACCGGACGGGGTGCTGCTGCTGCAGTTCCACTCGCTGCACACGATCGTCACGCAGGGACAGTGGAATGCGCTGCGGCACGGGCACTTCGCGTATTACTCACTGCCTGCGTTGCGACGTTTGCTCCGCGCAGTCGGGATGGGCGTGGTCACCGCGTGGTCCTATGACCTCTACGGCGGCACGATCATGGTTGCCGCCGTACACGGCGATATCGAACCCGATGACAAGGTCGCCGCCGTCCTCGAGTGCGAAGCCGCGATGACGGATCCGGCGACCGTGCGAACACTGCAGTCGTCCGTCGACGGCCACGTCGGTGGTCTTCGTGCATGGCTGCAGGCGCAACGCGCTGCGGGTGCACGCGTGTATGGGTACGGGGCGTCGTCGCGTGTGGTGGCCCTGCTGAGCTTGGCTGGTGTCGACTCGTCGCTGCTGACCGCAGTCGCCGACGCCTCACCGAACAAGCAGGGGCGGCGCATGCCCGGGTGTGACATCCCGATCATCTCGCCAGACGAACTCGTGACCGCCGACCCGGATCGGGTGGTTCTGACGGTCCCCGATATGTTGGGTGAGGTGTCGCGGCGGAATCCGGCGCTGGGCGGCCGGTGGGTCGTCGACGGGCCGCATGAGTACGACGGGCCGCATGAGTACGACGGGCCGCATGAGTACGACGGGCCGCATGCGCGTGCTGAAAGGGCCTCTTCATGACCTACCGTCGGGTTTTCTCCGAATCGAACCGTTTACAGGCGCAGCTGCATCACATGGTTCCCGGTGGTGCACACACCTATGCCCGGGGAGACGACCAATACCCCGATGACATGGCGCCGATCCTGGTGCGCGGCTCGGGTGCGCGGGTATGGGATGCCGATGGTAACTGTTACGTCGAGTACGGCATCGGGTTACGTTCGGTCACCTTGGGACATGGCTATCGGCCGGTGGTCGATGCGGCCTATGCCGCGATGGTGGACGGTATGAACTTCAGTCGTTCGACTACGACGGAAATCGCTGCTGCCGAAGACTTTCTGGCTCTCGTGCCGAGCGCGGACATGGTCAAGTTCGCCAAGAACGGTTCCGACGTCACCACCGCGGCGATTCGGTTGGCGCGCGGGGCAACTGGTCGTGACCGCGTGGCGATCTGTTCGCACCCCTTCTTCTCCGTGGACGACTGGTTCATCGGGACCACCGATATGTCCGCAGGGATCCCGGATTGCGCCTACGCCGACAATCCCCGATTCATCTACAACGACCTCGAGTCGTTGCGCGCGGTGTTCAACGAGTATCCCGGTGAAATCGCGGCGGTCATCCTCGAGGCAGCCACGGCCACCGCCGAACCTGCCCCCGGCTTTCTCGAAGGGGTTCGTCAGCTGTGTGACCGACACGGCACCGTCCTCGTGTTCGACGAGATGATCACCGGTTTCCGCTGGTCGGAGCACGGGGCGCAGTCGGTGTACGGCGTCACACCGGATCTGTCGTGTTGGGGCAAGGCGATGGGCAACGGGTTTCCGATCTCGGCGCTCGCGGGCTCGCGGGATCTGATGGAGCTCGGCGGGCTGAACACCGACGCCGACCGGGTGTTCCTGCTGTCGACGACGCACGGTCCCGAGACCGCGTCGCTCGCCGCCTTCCGGGCCGTGGTGGCCGCCTATCGTGACACAGATCCGGTCGCGGCGATGGAGTCGGCGGGCCGTCGGCTTGCCGAAGGAGTCAATGCGGTTTCCGCCGAATACGGTGTCGCAGAATCGTTATCGGTAATCGGTCGGCCGTCGTGTCTGATCTTCGTGACATGCGGTCCGGACGGAGCGCCGTCACAGGAATACCGCACGCTGTTCTTGCAGGAGATCATCGAACGTGGGGTGCTCGGACAATCGTTCGTGATTTCGGCGGCGCACTCCGACGAGGATGTGGATGCGACGATCGAGGCTGTTCGCGGGGCGCTGCCGACGTATTCGCGGGCGTTGGAGGCTGGTTCGGTGGACGGATTCCTCCGCGGTCGGCCGGTGGCACCCGCGCTACGACGCAGCGCCGCCCCACGTCGTCTGCCCGGCTGAGCAGGCAGAGCGAGACGACTGGCCGGCAGCGTTCGGGGTCGTTCGACCGCACAATATCGACACGTCTGAGCACTGATTCTTTTCTGGGAGCGCCCCCGGCCCGTAGGGTGGACCCATGATTGCTGACCGTTCGGGGGACGGGCCAGGGGATCGTGGTGATGACGTGTGACCGGGTTCGGGGTGGTAGTGGCGATTTCGGCGGACCCGTATCACCGGGTCGCGGTGGCATATGGCCGCGAGCGATCGGTGGATATCGCCGAGGCGTTTGTCGAGGAAGTGCTGGCTCGGACCGGTACGACCGCCGAGATCATTCGCCGCTCCGACCTCGAGTGGCTTGCCTATTTCGACGAAACCGATGACGCCGCTGCGAAGTTGCTGTATCAGCCGTGGAGTTACGGTTCGCATGCGGTGGATGTTGACGGATCCGTGCATTTCCTGGAGGTCGCCATGGGTATCGTGCGCACCGCGGACTTCCCTGCGAGCGTCACCGACGAGGAGATCGTCTCCGCCGCGGACGCGGCACTGTCTCGGGCGTTGGTCGACGGACTCAGCGCGGTGATCGCCAATCCTTTTCTGGCGCAATCACTCCGGCGTGAGATCTCCATGGCGAACGCACTCATCACGGCCGCCGACGACGACTTCCCGGTGTACTACCAGCCGATCGTTCGGCTCTCCGACGATGTCACGGTGGGCTGGGAGTCGTTGCTGCGCTGGACGACTGCGGGCTCGGTGCGCAGTCCGGACGCCTTCATGCCGGTCGCCGAGGCGACCTCGCTGATCATCCCGATCGGCCGGCGTGCGATCCGCGCGGTGTTCGCCGATCTCGCCGGGCGGATCGGTCGCACGGAGGGGGATGAGGCCTTCGTCTCGATCAACTTGTCCGCCAAGCAGTTGTGGGACGAGTCGCTTCCCGCGTATTTCTCCGAACTCGGCGCCGAGTACGGGGTGGAGCCGAGCCGCGTGTGGATCGAGGTCAGTGAGATCGACGTCATCCGGCCTGCGGGAGCCGCTGCGCGCACGCTGTTCGCGCTCCACGGTCTCGGATGCACGATTTGTGTGGACGATCTCGGCTCGGGATTCTCGGCATTGCGATATGTCCGGGACCTTCCGGTAGAGGTTCTCAAGGTGGATCGGACCTTGGTGACCCCGTTGCCGGACAGCACTGCCGACCGTGCTGTGGTGGATGCGATCTGCACGATGGCGAAAGCGACCGGATTACGCGTGGTCGCCGAGGGAATCGAAACCGAGGACGAGCTCGACGAGGTGAACAAGCTCTGTTTCGACCTCGGCCAGGGATATCTGCTCGGCCGTCCCGCGGCAGCCGCCGACCTCTTCGGTCCGGCGCGCTGACGCGCCCAGACCGACTCCGACCGCCATCTTCAGTGAAGCTAACAGTTCTCTGATTGCGGCCGTGCCCGTATTCTGACCGAATGGCGCCCTCACAGACGCCTCTTGTGAAACACGGGGAATTCACGGGATGCACAACAAGATCTGTGATGGTCCATTTTCCGTTCGTCGTCCCCGAACGGGAATTGTATTCACGATCTTCAATCACGTCGTTTAGCCGAAGCGCCGTGGTCGACCCTCTCGGAAAGAAGCACGCCTCATGAACGCAGCTCTGCGCACCATCGCCACCCGTCACGACTCCGCGATCCGCGGGATGGTGACGCCGAACTACACCCTGCGGGCAGCCACTCCGGCGATGCATCCGGCCCTGTGGCGGGAGTACCTGCGGGGTGCGGAGAACGCCTATACCCGGTACGGCTGTGCGGCCGCACTGGACTACGAGCGGGTGGTCGGGGGCGAGGAGACGGTGATGTTCTTCGTCGTCCTCGACAACTCGCAGCAGGTGGTCGGCGGCCTGCGGGTGCAGCCACGCTTCGCCGCGGCGGCGCAGACGCATGCGCTCGAAGAGTGGGCGGGTCAGCCCGGTCAGGTCCACCTGGTCAACGCCATCGAGGAACGCATGGACGGCGGCATCGTCGAGGTCAAGACGGCCTGGACCGATGAGCGGTCACCCATCGCCAAGGAGGTCGTCGGACAGCTCTCGCGACTGGGGTTGCCGATCATGGAGATGTGTGGCGTCGACCACATGATGGCCACGGCCGCCGACCACGTCCTCAAGCGCTGGACCTCCGGCGGCGGGCGGGTCGACCCGAGCGTGCCCGCCACCCCGTTCCCGGACGAGCGGTACCGCACCCAGCTGATGTGGTGGGAGCGGGC
>NZ_MVPX01000087.1:0-1703 GCF_002043085.1 Gordonia sp. i37
CGGGGGGGGGGGCCCCCCCCCCGCCGGTGCGTCACCACGACCGTTCGGCGTCAGCTCTTTCCGGCGCCCTCGCCCATGGCCTGCGCCGCTGAGGCGAATTCTGCCTGACCGAGTTCGTTCCATCCCTCGTGCGTCCCCGCGTCGGACCCGAGAAGGATCTCCTCGATGCCGAACCTATAGCGGCCGGACCGGACGGGCCGACCACAGACGATGTTGCGTGCAGCCGTTGCCACCAGCGCCCCGGCCATCGCGGCGGTCGACCCGAGTTGCGGCCACGAGGTGACGCTGCGTCCGAGCTGGCTTGCGGAGAACGCCATCCGAGGCGTGACCTCGTCACCGACGATGGCCAGTGCCATCTGGAGTCGTTGAGCGGGGTCGGCGGCGTCGCCGGCCGAGAAGCCCTCACCGCGGCCGTGGAAGATCGGATAGTCCGGGTCGAGGTCATAGCGCTCGACGTCGAGGACGACGTCCTCGCCCATATCGGTGGCACTGAGTACCGGCACCCCGGCCGCACGGGCGCGTCGCCGCATGTCGATCTTCATCGCCACGTCGTCGATCTCCTCGATGATGACCGAGGCCGGCAGTTCCTCGGTGGAACCCGCGAAGGCCGCCGAGCCCAGGAACGCCTCGGCGAGGTCGGGACGATAACCGTCGGGAAACGTCGTGACCTGCGTATACGGGTCGCCTTCGAGGATGCGCCTGCGCGCGAGCTCAACCTTGCTGACACCGAGATCGGTCACCGACCCGACGATGCGATTGAGGTTGGTGGGCGCGAGCTCGTCGGAGTCGGCGATGCGGAATCGGCGTGCCCCGGTCAGCGCGGCGGCGGTCAGGGCCGATGAGCCCACACTGAGGCCGGCGACAGCGATCACCGCGCCACCCCAGATCTGCTGCTCACGCCCGGTCAACAGGTGTCGGTTGCGGGCGGTCTTGAGCCGATGGTAGAGCTCGGCGTCGGGGAGACGTACCAGCGTCGAGCGCCACGGGAACAGGACATAGCGGCTGCGGCGCTCGACGAGCTCCTCGTCGGTGACGTCGACGGGCTCGGGCGCCGACGTCTCCGGATCCACGTGAACGAGTCGGTCGAGTACCGCGAGCTCGGGACCTGCTTGCATCCAGGCGTCGACGAACGAGATGGCCGGCGAAGCGCGCAACTCTGCGATGCGTTGCCGGTCATCGGTCGGATCGAGTATCTCCACCACGGGCACCTTCGGGATCGGCCGGGGTCGGATCCCCCGGACAGGGTCATGCGGATATGGACGGAATTGTCGGCTGCTCGACGGTCAGTGGCCGTCGTCCTGCTCGTCCGTTGGCGACGAGCGCAGGTGTCGCCAGTAGGAGGGCGCAACCGTCGCGGTTTCGGCACGGTTGCGGCCCATTCCCTTGGCGGCGTAGAGCAGTTGGTCGGCTTGGGCCGAGAGACGATCCATCAGCTCGGACAGGGTCGGATGGTCCGAGTGGTAGGTCGCTTCGATGATCTCCGCGCACACCCCGCCCACGCTGACCGTGGCATCGGTGGAGGAAGACACCGTCAGCCGAATGTCGTCGGCCAGCCGTGACAACCCGACGGCGTCGTCGGTGACGGTCAGGATCGCGAATTCCTCACCGCCCGAGCGAGCAACCAGAGAACTCGGGGGAACCGCGTTCTGGATGGCGTTGGTGATCTCCACCAGAATCGCGTCACCGGCCGAATGGCCGTGGGG
>NZ_MVPX01000088.1:0-12889 GCF_002043085.1 Gordonia sp. i37
GGGAACCGCGTTCTGGATGGCGTTGGTGATCTCCACCAGAATCGCGTCACCGGCCGAATGGCCGTGGGTGTCGTTGTACTTCTTGAAGTAGTCGACGTCGACCACCAGGAAGGCGACGTGCTTGCCGGCGGTGGCCGCGGTGCGGAACAGGTGGATCGCGCCGTCGAGCAGTCCGCGGCGGTTGAGAGCAAGGGTCAGAGGGTCGGTCACGCTCAGTTGTGCCTGCTGATGTAGCAACGCCGTCAGTCGTCGGCGCAGGCTGGTGACCAGATAGGTCGGTACCGCGATGGCCATCAGCGCCGCGCCGCCGCCCACGATCAGCGCGGTCGTCGAGGTTGCCCGGATGGAGACGACCACACACACCAGGACGGCGGCGGTGAGTACGAAACCCATGACCACCGGTAACGACGAGTCCATCGCCGACAGCGCGGGGATCGCCGCAAGCAGGACGAGGACCGCCAACGCCGCTCCATTGTCGGCGATCACGATCGACGATCCGGCGACGCCGAGCATGCCGCCGAAACTCAGAAGGGCGAATCCGCGGTCGGACAATCGTCGGGCGTAGACGGTGATCGCAACCGATACCAAGGTGTAGACGCCGATGACCACGAGCACCCATTGGCAATGGGGTTTGAGAAACGTCGAGGAGAGGAGTCCGAGGAGGATCAATGGGATCGCACCGGTCTCGCTGACCAGCACGCCGATGGAGCGCTGGTCGAAGCTTCGGGCGAACGAGGGGCCGTCGACCCCCTTGGTGGCCGGGACCAGCTCGGACGAGCGGAATCCGGGGTTCGAATTGTCGGGAGGCTGAAGTCTCATCGGGGAGTGGGGTCGACCAGTCGTTGTGGAGCGGGCGGACGGGGTTACGTGCATCGCAACGTGACCGGACGGTGACGAGGGGTTAACGCACCGACGAGCCGCAAAGTCACTCCACTCCACTTCGTCTGGTCGAGCTCGATCGAGATCCGCCGCAGTGGATTCGATCTTTCGCTAGGCGAACTCTCGACGCTGTGTGCAACCCCCGTACGAGAAAGATACCAGATGCCGTATTGGGCGATTCTGAGAAATCGGTCTGAACGGAACGGTCGGAATTCGGGCTCGCGGAAACAATTCGATGGTGGTGTTGACCTATTCGAATAGTCGTATTCGTGAACCCGTCTCGGCAACCGCATATTTCCTATTTCATGGACCGGTGAGGCCGGTCACGATCGGTAACGTAGTGAGGTGTCGTGGAGGTTACGTGCGCAGCCAAAGCGCCTCCCGGCTATGTCCAGCGTCTATGATCCGATCATCCGGAACACCGGGTCGTACGCAAACCGAAGCAAGGGTGGGCTGGTAGTGCCGGGACATGGACACATGGTTGTCCAAGCGGATCCGTTCCGGCGACTGACCGGGGCATTCGGACGGGAGCTGGCCGGAGCGGTGGCCGCTCGGTTCGTCGACGGTTTGATGGCTCGCGTCGGACCCGCGGTGGCGATGATGCGCGTGGCCGACCTCGACTACGAACTGGTTCCGACCGCATCCAGCGAGGAGGAACTCGACATCCTCATCGGCGAACTCCGTGGCGGCGCCCACATCGTCGAGTGGGGCGGTGAGCGGTATTTCCTGGACACCCGAACCGGAGTGGCCTCGCCCCGTTATCTGTCCCGCGATCTGCGTAACGGCGTGGGTAAATGGTGCGCGGAATGCGCGTTCACGGCGGCGATTGAGCGGCGGACGCCACTGGAGGTGTGCGATGACGAGATGCTCGCCACCGTCGACCGGCTTCGTACGACCGTGCTACGGCTTTCGCGGGCCAAGGTTGCCGACTTCGCACCGCATTATCAGCCGATTGTGCATCTGCCTTCCCACGAGGTGGCCGGGTACGAGTCGCTGATGCGCTGGCATGACGGCAAGGAGGCCGGACCGAGCGAGTTCCTCCCGATCCTGGAGGGCACCGCCTTGCTGGGGCCGATCAGCGCCTCGACGATCGCGACGGCGGTTGCCGAACTACCACATGGGATCACCACAGTGGCCGGGTCGGAGTCCTTCGTGTCGATCAACTTCTCCCAGCGCCAACTGCTCAACCCGGCCATCGTCGACTCGACCATCGAGCAGGTCCGCACGAGCGGAGCAGATCCGGCGAGGTTCTGGATCGAGCTGCGTGAGGACGAGGTGATCCGCATCGCCAGCGATGCCGCGCATGCCGTCGGTGCACTGAGCGAGGCGGGGTGCACGATCGTCATCGACGATCTCGGGTCGGGATACTCGGCGCTGAGCTACCTGCGTGATCTGCCGGTCGACGTCCTCAAGGTCGACGGGGACCTGGTGAACTCCCTCGACAGTGACTGCGACGAGGAGAGCGAGACCACGGAGGCGGTGGTCCGTGCGATCTGCGACGTCGCCCGCGCGACGGGATCGAAAACGGTCGCCGAAGGTGTCGAGGACGCCGCTGTCGTCCCGTTGCTCGTCGACCTGGGATTCGACTACGCGCAGGGATACCACTTCGGGCGGCCCGCGTCGTCGTCGGCGCTGTTCGGTTGAGCCTCGTCTCTGGACTACTTGTCGCAGCCGAGAACCGCGGCCTTCGCGAGACCGCCGAACTGATAGGCGAACTGGAAGCTCCAGTACCGCAGCGACGACGGATACGACCGCGGTACCGGGCGCATGACGACGTCGCCGTCGAAGCACTGGCCGAAGATGTAGCGGGCGCGGACCATGTGGAACCGCCAGCTGATGACGATGACGCTGTGCCAGTGGCGTTGGCGGGCCAGTCGTTGGGTCTCCATCGCCTCGCCCCGTGTCGTCGACGGATCGGGGTCGAAACAGATCACCTCGATGGTGGCGGTGCTCGACGAACACACCCGCTGCATCAGCTGGGCGCCGGTGCGGTGGTAGTGGTCGTTCATGTACGGGTTGGAGATGAGGACCGTGGAGGCGTACCCCTCACGGGCGAGCTGTAGTCCGTAATCCTCACGGCCGTCGTGCTCCCCGCCGAGCACGACGATGGCGTCGACTTTGCGCAGCGGGTCGGAATGGTCGCGGTAGAACAGCTGATACCCCAACCCGTAGAACGCCGTTCCCGCGAGCACGGCGACGATCACCACGGCGATCACCACGCGGCGCAGCAGTCGGCGTCGACGGACCGGTCGCTCGGCTGAGGGGGACTGTCGAGAGGCTGTGAGATCGGGATCGGTCGCCGACGAGGACACGATGGGCTCGGGTGTCCTCGGGTTCACTCGACCCATTGTGGCCGCGGATCGGTGATCGTGCACCGTGGCGCAGCAGTGATCTGTGCCGCTGTCGGTGGGATCGGTGTGACCAGCCGGTGGTGATTCAGTAGTAATACGGAAAAGCGTCCCATTCCGGAGAGCGCTTCTGCAGGAAGGCATCCCGGCCCTCGACGGCCTCGTCGGTCATGTAGGCCAGGCGGGTGGCCTCGCCGGCGAAGACCTGTTGGCCCATGAGCCCGTCGTCGGTGAGATTGAAGGCGAACTTCAGCATGCGTTGTGCGGTGGGCGATTTGCCGTTGATGGTGCGACCCCACTCGATGGCGGTGCGTTCGAGGTCGGCGTGGTCGGCCACCCGGTTCACCGCGCCCATCCGGTGCATCGTCTCCGCGTCGTACACCTCGCCGAGGAAGAAGATCTCGCGGGCGAACTTCTGGCCGACCTGCTTGGCGAGATACGCGCTGCCGTAGCCGGCGTCGAAGGAGCCGACGTCGGCGTCGGTCTGCTTGAACCGGGCGTGCTCGCGCGAGGCGAGGGTGAGGTCGCACACCACGTGCAGCGAGTGACCGCCGCCGGCGGCCCAGCCGTTGACGACGGCGATCACGACCTTGGGCATGGTGCGGATGAGGCGCTGGACCTCCAGGATGTGCAGGCGGCCACCCTCCGCCTTCACGCGTGTCTCGTCGACGCCCTCGGCGCCGGCCGCGGCGACGTCGGCGTCATGGCTGGTCGCGTACTGATACCCGGACCGACCGCGGATGCGCTGATCGCCGCCACTGCAGAACGCCCACCCCCCGTCCTTGGGGCTCGGTCCGTTGCCGGTGAGCAGCACCGTGCCGATGTCGGGGGTGCGTCGCGCGTGGTCGAGGGCGCGGTAGAGCTCGTCGACGGTGTGCGGCCGAAACGCGTTGCGGACCTCGGGGCGGTCGAAGGCGATGCGCACGATGCCGTCGGCCCGGGTGGTACCGACGTGGCGGTGGTAGGTGATGTCGGTGAGTTCGCCGAGGTCGGTCACCGGACGCCACTGGCTCGGATCGAAGGGGGGTGGCGTGGCGGAGGCGGCGTCGGTGCTCATGGCGTTCAGGTTAGGACACCGATCCTGAGCTGCCGGCGAACACCCGGCCGGGGCGGTGCCGGGCTGCCCCGAGCGCCGGTTTCTTAGAATTTGGCGGGATTATTCCCGATGAGTGGCCACCCACCAGCGCCTTTTGGCATATTGGCGACGTGGGTGTGTGGGAGATCGTGCTGATCGTCGTCGCCGTGTGGGTGGCGCTGTCGGTCGTGCTCGCCCTGCTGATCGGCGCGATCATCAAGCTCCGGGACCGTCGGGAGGCGCCCACCCAGTCCACCCACGTGGATCTGCATGCGGTCGGCAGCACCCGTCACCACCACCGGTAGGTCGCGTTAGGCTGCGCCGACTGCGACGCCGATGACCGGCGCCGATACGGTGTCGGGCATGACTTCTTCGCCAGAATCGGGCTGGGCCGTGCCCGCCGACGCGGACTCGCCGCACGAGGGCGGATTCCGCGCCCGCATCGACATCACCACCGACCGCGGCGGCCCGCGCTACGGCGAACTCAGCGAGGAGATCCGGCGGCTGATGGATCTCGCGCGCTACGCGTGCCCGACCCCGGAGATCACCGACGAACTCATCGACCAGGTCCGCGCGCTCAACAAGCGCCTCGAGGACGTGCAGATCGACGAGTGGCGTTCGCCCGCGGGCACCCGAATCGATCTGCCTGCGCGGGGCAACATCACGCTGCCGCCGTACGAGATCAGCGAGGGCGGACCCGACGGCGTTGTTGCCTCGGTGACCTTCCGTCCGTTCCACCTCGGCGGCAACGACGCCGCGCACGGTGGCCACGTCGCGGTGGCCTTCGACGACCTGGGCGGTATGGCGTCGGCACTGGCGGTGCAGGGCATCACCCGCACCGCCTATCTGACCGTCAGCTACCGATCGTTGACCCCGTTGCGCACCCCGCTGCGCATGCACACCTGGGTCGAGAACCTGGACGGCCGAAAGGCTTTCGTCAAGGGCACGCTGCACGACGGGGACCGGCTGTGCGCCGAACTCGACGCGCTGTTCATCGCGCTCAAGCCGGGGCAGCCGTAGGCGTCTCGGCTACGTCAACTCGCGGACGTCGAAGCTCGCTCCCGCGGCCCGCAGACGGTCGGCGAGCGCATCGCCCATCGCGGCGGCCGGGGTGAGGACGCCGCTGCGGGCCGGGAGTTCGCCACGGTCGAGGGCCAGGGTGAGCGCACTCTCGCCGAGCATCACCGCGGTGGCCTTGTATCCCGGGTCGCCCGACAGCTTCATCTGCGAGCGGTACCGACGGTCGGTGCTGGTGCGGGTGTAGGTCTCGGTGACGAAAAAGCCTTTCTCCCTGGTCTTTTCGCTCGGACCGCTACCCGGCTTGGGCAGCACGCGATCGAGGAGCCGGCGCGTCGGACCGAAACTCATCGCCCCCAGGAACGCTCCGGTGCCGACGCTGACACTGCCGGCGATCAACGCCGACAGGACCGGGATACCGCCGACGTTCATGGTCTCCGCATAGTGGAAATCGGGGCCATAGGCGTTGTCCAGCAACGCGTTCGAGCGTCGCACGACGCGCGTGTTGTACGACGACATGAAGAATGGCGCGAGTGTCCCCGACAACGACGGGTCGACCGTGCGGGCGCGCACGACCGCGATGTCACTGGGCTCCGAGGACATGCTGACCTTCGGGGTGTCGCCCGGATCACCGGACAGCGCTTGCGGATTGAGCAGCAGCCGCCGCTTCTGCGGGTCCTTGGCCTCCTCGGCGATCACCCGCATCGAATCGATGGTGCCGCCGGACACGCCGCCGCGCATCGACTTGACCACCATCGTGGTGTCGGTGAGCGTGCCCGCCTCGTCGTCGGCGACCTTGCGATAGAGCAGATAGCTGCCGAGATCGGAAGGGACCGAATCGAATCCGCAGGAGTGAACGATGCGCGCACCGGTGGCCTGTGCGGTCTCGTGGGCTTTGTCGATGGAGAAGTGGACGAAGGGCACCTCGCCGGTGAGGTCGACGTAGTCGGTGCCCGCGGTGGCGGCCGCGACGACGAGCGACTCGCCGTAGCGCAGGTAGGGGCCGACCGTCGTACAGACCACCCGCGTGCGGGCGACCATCGCGTCGAGCGAACTCGGCGACGAGGCGTCGGCGACGATCAGCGGCCAGGTCGACGCCGCGGCGGGCAGGCGTCGGCGGACCTCGGCGAGTTTGGTCTCGGTGCGGCCGGCCAGCGCGATCTTGGTTCCTGCGGGTGCGTGCTCGGCGAGATAGCGGGCGGTCAGCTCGCCGACGAAGCCGGTGGCGCCGAAGACGACGACGTCGAACTCGCGGGCGGGCGTGGTGGTTGTCGGTTCAGGTGTGCCGGACTCGGACGAATTCTCCCCACTCATGGCGTCGAGGGTAATCGTCGTGCGAGATCGGTCACAGCGCGGCTGGTCCGGGGCGCCGTCGGGCGGCCCAACGCGCCGCGAACGGTGCCACGAACAGCATCAACAGCACCCGCAGGATCTGCGCGGCCACCACGAAGGCGACATTGCCGCCGGCCGCGGTGGCCGCGGCGAGCACCGCATAGATGCCACCTGGGGTGGTCGCCAGATAGCAGTCGAACATCGATTCGCCGGTCCACCACGACAACAGCACGCCGAGCAGTCCGCAGCCGACCCCGATCGCGAGGATCAGACCGATCGCCGGCGGCAGGATGCGCCCGATCGCCTTGAGTCGTTCCATCGTGAACCCCAGCCCGGCCTGCCAACCGATCAACGCGTAGGCGATCGCGAGCAGGATCGGTGAGATCGCGGCGTCGCCGGCCAGCCCGGTCAGTTCGGCGGTCGTCGACAACGCCATCGGACCGAGCAGGCCGGCCGCCGGGAGGTGGATGAGCCGGCCGAGGGGCACGCCGACGCCCGCGCACACCGCGAGCAGCACCAGCCCCCAACCCTGATCGGACCAGCTCGGTGACGCCTGGGCGACACCGTTGGCCGAAGCGTCGAACACCATCGACGCGACCAGCGGGATGGTGAGGGTCACCAGGGCCACGCGCACGTACTGGACGACGGCGACGACCCGCTCGTCGCCACCGAGTTCACGCGTCAGCGCCACCAGTCCGGACGCGCCGCCGGCGACCAAGGCGAGTGCGCCGGTGAGGGTATCGACTTGGCGGTGCAGTCCGAGCAGGGCTCCGCCGGCCACCGACAGGGCCAGGGTGCCCAGCCCGACGACGAGCACCGGTAACCACGCCGACCCCAGTCCCGACAGGGTGCTCGGGTCGGCCATGGTGCCGATGTAGACACCGAGCACCCCCTGTCCGGCCAGGAACAGAGGTCGGGGGACGACCGGGGCGTCCGGGTCGTCGGAGTGTGTGCGTGGGGCGAGTCCGGCGATGGCGAGGACCGCGGCGACCACCAGGCCGGCGAACAAGGCGGCGGCGTCGACGTCGAGGAGTTCGAGAAGAAGTGCGGCGATCGCGGTGACGAGAGCCAATCCGATCCAACGACGCACTGGCCCCAGCGTAGGCGGGCCCGGCTCAGCGGGTGCGGGCGCCTCCCAGGCTCATCGCGCCGAAGGTCTTGGGGGTGCCGCGTTGGTAGAAGCGGTCGAGGTCGGTGATCTCGAATCCGGCGTCGGTGAGGGCGGCGGGGATGTCGCGGGTGAGGTGACAGCCACCGGCGACCCGACGCTGGACGGGCTCGAGGCGGCGCTGCCACCGCTGGACCCGGGGATCGGGTGCGTCACCGTGTTCCAGGAAGCGCAGGGAGGCAGCAGGTTTGAGGACCCGGCGCAGTTCGGCGAGGGCCGCGGGCAGGTCGGCGATGGTGCACATCGTGAACGTCGACAAGGCGCCGTCGAAGGTGTTGTCGGGGAAGGGCAGCGACTGTCCGTCGAGCCCTGCGCGGTCGATCGGGACCGGCGACGCCGCGATGCGGTCGGCACCGAGAAGCCACCCGTCATCGGAGGGTTCGATGGCGCTGACCCGGGTCACCGCGGGCGGGTAGGCCTCGATGTTGTGGCCCGAGCCGAACCCGACCTCGACGATGTGGCCGGTCAGCGGTGCGCAGACGCGTCCGCGCAGCGGGACCATCACCGACGACCCGCAGGTCAGTTTGATCAGTCGCGGAAGGAGGTGGCGGTCGTAGAAACCGGAGCCCATGAGGCGAGAATAGGTCCGCCGGCCCGCGTGCTCGCCTGTTTTCAGTCATCTGCCGGGTATGCAGGGCGCGCTGACCTGGGCTTTTGGTGAATCTCTACTTCGGAAATGACTGAAAACAGGCGAGATGGAGCCAGAACGGGCCCCGCTGCGTCCAAACCTCGTGGACAAGACCGTCGAACTGGGTGTGAAGAGCCGTACGGAGTTGATCGCGGGCGGGCTGACCGACAACGACCTGCGGCGGATGGTGCGCCGAGGAGAACTCGCCGTCGAACGACGAGGGTGGTACTCGACCCCGGGCGCCGACTCCGACGCACTGCTGGCGGCACGGGGATACGGCGCACTGTCGGGTCCGACCGCGCTGGACAAACACGGGATCTGGGTTCCACCGGGCTACGAGGAGGTGCACATCCGCGCGGGCAAGGATGCGATGAGGCGGGGCACGGCCTGCTGTCGACCGCCGGGGCCGCCGCTACCGGTGCACTCGATCCTCGACCCGGTCCCCCTGGCCCTGTGCAGTGCGGTCGGGTGCATGAGTCCCGATGACTGGATCGTCGTCGCCGATTCGGTGCTGAACAGTCAGGGTCTCGATGTGGAGTTGCTGCTGGTGATGCTGCCGCGAGCCAACGCCACCATCGAGATGCTGTTGGCCGAATGCGATCCCCGATCCCAGTCGGGCACGGAGACCATGGTGCGCACCCGATTACGACGACGAGGACATGACGTCGTGGTCCAACCGAATCTCATCGGGTTGGGCTGGTTCGACCTGCGGGTGGGCCGACTTCTGATCGAATGCGACAGCAAGCTTCATCACACCAGTCTGGAGAACTACCGCAAGGACCGTCGCCGCGACCGCAAATCGCTGGCCAGGGGCTACTCGACGATGCGCCTGACCTACGACGACGTTCTCTACGGCTGGGACGACACACTGGCCGACATCACCCGCACCCTCGACGACGATCGACACCGGTTGCCACCTCCCGACGACGAATGACGGTGCCGTTCGCCTGTTTTCAGTCATTCGCCGAGTACACCGGACCCGCCGACCTGGGCTTTTGTCGAATCTCTACTTCCGGAATGACTGAAAACAGGCGAGCCGGGGTGCCACCGGGCATCCTTCGGCGGAGATCGGTGCGGAAAAGCGGCATCGTAGTGTGGAATCCATGAGTTCTTCCCCGGAATCTGCGCCGCCGAACCCGTCCACCCTGCAGGCGCGGGTCATCGTCGACGAGTTGGTCCGCGGCGGAGTCCGCGAGGCGGTGCTGTGCCCGGGATCACGCAATGCGCCACTGGCATTCGCGCTCCATGCCGCCGACGCCGCCGGCGCGCTGCGGCTGCACGTCCGGATCGACGAACGGTCGGCGGGATTCCTCGCCCTGGGGTTGGCGGCGTCGTCGGGGCGGCCGGTGCCGATCGTGATGACCAGCGGCACCGCCGTGGCCAACATGAGCCCGGCGGTCTTCGAGGCCAACTATGCCCGGGTGCCGCTGGTGGTGGTCAGCGCGAATCGGCCGTACGAGTTGCTCGGGTCGGGGGCCAATCAGACCGTCGAACAGTTCGGGATCTTCGGTACGCAGGTACGTGCCGCGATCAGCCTGGGCCTGGCCGAGGCCGACCTCGACACCAACAGCCAGTGGCGCTCGGCCGTCGGTCGCGTGCTGGCGGCGGCGCGGGGTGCGCGGACCGGCAATGCGGGACCGGTGCAGTTCGACATCCCGTTGCGCGAGCCGCTCGTCCCCGGGCCGCAGACCGGCCCCGAGTCCGACCTCGGCGTCTTCGCCGGACGTCCCGGTGGGCTGCCGTGGACGCAGGCACCGGTCGGCAAACTCGACATCCCACTGCCCATCGACCTGTCCGTCGACACGGTCGTCGTCGCAGGTCATGGAGCTGGTCGGTATCCGGAGCTGGACGGGGTCCCGACGGTCGCCGAGCCAACCGCACCGCATGCGGTGACCCCGCTGCATCCGCTGGCGCTCGACGCGCTCGCCCCGAAGCAGGCCATCATCTGCGGTCGGCCCACCTTGCACCGCGGGGTGGCGCGGCTGCTCGCCGACCCCGAGGTCCGCGTCTACGCGGTGACCACCGGACCGCGGTGGCCGGACGTGTCGGGCAATGTGTTCGCGACCGGCACCCGGGTTGAGGCGACCGGCGAGGCGGCCGAGGACTGGCTCAAGCAGTGCGCCGAGGTTCATCAGCGCGTCCTCGGGGCGGTCGACGCCGAACTCGATGCGGGCGGCCCGGCGACCGGCCTGCACGTCGCGCGGACGGTCAGCGCGGCCATGGTGCCCGGTGAGCAACTGGTCGTCGGCGCGAGCAACCCGATCCGCGACGTCGCACTGGCCGGGCGCGTCTCGCCGGGCGTGCGGGTGCTCTCCAACCGTGGCGTGGCGGGTATCGACGGGACGAATTCGACCGCGATCGGCGCGGCACTGGCCCACGACGTCGACCATCCGGGGTCGCGGACCGTGGCGTTGATGGGAGACCTGACCTTCATCCACGACGCCACCGGACTGATTCTCGGGCCGTCGGAGCCACGACCGCGGCATCTGCGGATCGTCGTCGCCAATGACGATGGTGGCGGCATCTTCGGGCTGCTCGAGCAGGGCGATCCGCGATTCAACTCCGGCCCGTACGCCGGTGCTTATGAGCGGGTGTTCGGCACGCCGCATCGCACCGATCTGGCCTCGTTGTGTGCGGGATTCCATCTGCCGCACCGCCGCGTCGAGCAATCCGACCTGGCTGCGGTGCTGGCCGAGCCGGGCGCCGGCGGGGTGGAAGTCGTCGAGGTGGTCACCGACCGTGAGCGCCTGCGTTCGGTGCACGCGGGGATCGTGGGCCGCCTGCGGTAGTGGGCCCGTATTCTGAGGTGCATGAATCCGGTCATCCTGCGGCGCGTGCAAAAGACGCTGCTGGTGATCGGGCTGATCGTCACCGTGATGGCCGGCGCGATGGTCGTGGCCGCCTTCCGCAACGACGCGGCGATCAACCGCGACAAGGGCACCGTGATGGCCGACATCGTCTCGGCCGACCGCCTGCACGCCGTCGCGTACTTCCAGACGCCCGACGGGCAGATCTACAGCCCGCGGCTGGGGCTGCTGTATCCGACAGAACTCGGTACCGGACAACGCATCAGCGTCGAATACGACCAGAGCAACCCCGACCTGGCCAAGCCCGCTGGGAGAGGGGCGTCGCTGGCGATCATCCCGGCGCTGTCGGTGGCCGCGCTGACGTGGCTGATCGTTCTCGCCGTGATGGTGCTGATCGCCGAGGCCAATCGCCGCCTGCTGCGCCGGGCCGCGCGTCGCGCCGACGAGGACGACTCCGGCCCCGACGACGGTGACGGCGGCGATCACCCCGACGACGACCCGTCACCGCGTCCCGCCGACGACCGGGCAACCGTCGATGCGTGAGGATGCTGCGGCGACCAGAGGTTCGCGCGGAGTTCGCGCGTAGGTCACATGCGGTCGTCGCCGAGGTCATCGAAGACAACGACCATTGGCGCCATGCGCGTGGCTATCGTCGCCGAGAGTTTTCTTCCGCAGGTCAACGGGGTGGTCAACTCGGTTCTACGAGTCGTCGAGCATCTCGAGGACGCCGGGCATGGTGCGGTGGTGATCGCACCGGATTCCGAGCGAGACGGTCAGCGGGCACCGCGGCTGGTGGGTCGGCACACCCCTGTGCACACGGTGCCCTCGATGCGATTTCCGGGCGTGACGTCGCTGCCCGTCGGGGTGCCGATGCCGAGCATGTACCGAGCCCTGCGCGACGTGCGCCCCGACGTGGTGCATCTCGCCTCGCCGTTCGTGGTCGGTGGGGCAGGCGCGTTGGCGGCCAAGCGGTTGGGCGTTCCGACGGTGGCCGTGTTCCAGACCGACGTCGCCGGATTCGCCGAGGCATACCGCCTTCAGGTGGCCGGGCGCGCGGCGTGGCGATACACGCGGATGGTGCACCTGGCCTGCGACCGCACCCTCGCGCCGTCCACGGCGACGATGGAAGCGCTTGCCGCCCGCGGGATTCCGCGACTGCATCGATGGGCGCGCGGCGTCGACACCGCCCAGTTCTCGCCGGCCAGACGCGATGACGACCTGCGCGCACAGTGGGGTGCGGACCGGTTGATCGTCGGATTCGTGGGCCGGCTTGCGCCGGAAAAGCATGTCGAGCGGCTCGCCCCGCTGGACCGCGACCCGTCGGTGCGGCTGGTGATCATCGGTGACGGCCCCGAACGTGCTCGCCTGCAACGACTCTGCCCGAACGCGGTGTTCACCGGCGAACTGCGCGGCGAACAACTGGCGCGCGCCTATGCCAGCCTGGACGTCTTCGCCCATCCCGGTGAGCACGAGACCTTCTGCCAGGCCATCCAGGAGGCGATGGCCAGCGGGATACCGGTGATCGGCCCGGATGCGGGTGGACCACGAGACCTGGTGACCCCGTTGTCGACGGGATTCCTCCTCGATCCGGCGACCTACGCCGATCGCATCGCCGAAACGGTCGCCGCGTTGCGG
>NZ_MVPX01000089.1:0-910 GCF_002043085.1 Gordonia sp. i37
CCCGTGTCCGGTTCGGGTGCACCACGGGCGGTTTGAGGACCACATCGGTCGCGACAGGTTCGACGTGGTGACCTGTAATCCGCCGTACGTGCCGGCTCCTGGCATCGACGACGGCGTGGCGATCAGTCCCGGCCCGCGACATGCGTGGGACGCCGGCCCGACCGGCCGCGACGTCCTGGACCCGTTGTGCGCACACGCATCTGAATTCCTCGAGCCCGGCGGGACCCTGCTGCTGGTGCAGTCGGAGTTCGCCGACATCGACGCTACGGTGAATGCGTTGCGCGCCAACGGTCTCGACGCTCACGTGATGGCGGTGCGGTGGGTGCCGTTCGGGCCGGTGATGACCGCGCGCGCCGAGTGGCTCGAAGGTCTTGGGCTGCTCGAGAAGGGCCGCCGGACAGAGGAACTCGCCGTGGTGCGAGCGATCAGGAAAGGTGCGGCATGAGTGACGCGACCCCCATCCGGGTGACACGAGGTGGTCCGATGCTGGTGCCCGGGCCCGTCGACATCGAACTCCCCGACGGCACCCACGTGCGCTCGGATCGGTTCATGGTCGCGGTGTGTGCCTGTGGGCGCAGCCGCACATATCCGTTGTGCGACACCAGCCATCGGCGCCGTCGGCGGGAGTAGCGCGCTCTGGGTGGGCGGGTCCTGGGTGGGCGGGGCAGGCCGGCGCGTCAGACCGGCACAGATGCGACCCCGGCCAACACCGGCCCGGTCTCCCATGCGGCGGTCAGCCCCGCCTCGAATGCGTCCTCGACGAACAGGAATCCGCGGATGCCCAGGATCACATCGGCTTCGAGTTCGGGCTCCTCGGCGAGTAGTGAGCCCACCACGTCGCGGCGCAGGACCTGCTCATGGACGGCGTCGGCCTCGACATGTTCGCGATAGAACAGCCGGCACGGCTCCC